>CAYWOA010000010.1:0-20939 GCA_964459795.1 uncultured Candidatus Saccharibacteria bacterium
AGCGCATGAAACGTTTTGGCAAGGTCGATATCCCCGCTGAGGCCTTCACCGTCATGCTAAATCGCGATTAGGGAAAAGAGCAGCCGGACAAAAAGTCACGCCTTTTTGCCCGCGCGCTGAGAAAAACCGTAGGTTTGTCTCAGAGGGGTATCCCCGCTGAAGCCTTCACCGTCATGCTAAAGCGTGAGTAGTTGCAGCCCCGGGAAGAGCAGCCCGAGCAAAACCGCGTTTTTTGCCCGGCGCGATGAGAAACCCAGAATGGGTGTCTCATAACAGGCCTTCACGATCATGCTAAAGCGCGATTAGCGTTGCCGGCTTACGGGTGCTGCCTTATACTGCGTACAGCATGGCTCGTATCTCATCCTTTCACCTCTTCAAAGTTCTGGTGAGTCCATCTTGGACCGAAACTGTTATCGTGACCGTTATAGCTGTTTCTGCCATGCTGGCAGTATCTTTGCCGCTATTGTATGACCAGACACATTACGCAACCTACCTTAATCTCGAGACCGCCAGCCAAACTGACATATACAAAAATATTACCAGCGTAACCGATGCAGTTAGCAGTAGCACGTTTGCGAGCACCGCATCGGTTTTTATGTTTTGGGCGTTCGTTGGCATTGTGACTTTTTTCTTAGTCGATAGCCTGCTTCGTTCGATTACGTCAGTACAATCTTTTTTGGATACGATCCATCATCCCGGCAGTAATAAAACTCACCTTGAGGTTGAGGGGATAATGCGGCTTGGTATCCGGGTGGCCGCCGCGGCCGGACTATACCTGCTGTACAGCCTGTTTATTGCGAGGGTACTGCCGACGGTATTGCTATGGGCACACAAAGCCCTCAGTGTCACGCAGCTGATGGCTGCGCTGTATATCTTGGGGGGTATTCTGCTGCTGATGGTCATGCAGCATATGGCGGTAATCTTCACCCGACTGCTGTGTTTACGAGTGCGAGTTTTTAGTGACCCACTCAGCGCGGTCTAGAGCAAAAGACCCTTCACCTTTTGAATTCTGGCGATTGCCTCAATGAACGGTTGCATTTCTTTGCGAAAATGCTAATGGTACGGTATACTTATATCCACAGAGTAGGCTACACGAATACCAAGATGAAACGTCCATCCATAAAAACAACCTCAATCATAGTCGTTGCGCTCATAGTTTTATTCGGTGGGCTGGGTTCTTTGCGACTCGTCGCTTTAGCAGCGACAGGCAGTATGTACTTCTCGCCGGCTTCCGCGAGCGTGAGCCACGGGTCCAATGTGACGCTGACACTTCGTATCAACCCAGGTACGACGATCGATTCGGTGCAGGCTACAGTCAATTTCGACCCGAGCAAACTTCAATATATCTCCGTCGATGCGTCGAGCTCTGCATTTGATGTTCTCCTGCAGCAACAAGTAAATAGTAGCTCTATCGTCCTGTCGCGCGGTAAATTCTCTGGTGTTTCTACCGATTCGGTGATCGCGTCCATCACATTTAAATCACTTGTCTATAGTGGCAGCACCTCGGTAACCCTTAGTGGTGCCAACGCCGATGCCGCAGGAACATTCACCAATCCAGCTACGTCGAGCGCCACCATTACATTGACTGCAGGTACTTGTCCGAGCGGGCAGACTGGCACACCGCCAAACTGCACCACGCCCACTTCTTCCGGCGGCAGCTCATCAGGTGGCTCCGGTGGTTCATCCAGTAGCTCAAGTAGTTCCAGCAAACCCACATCAGGCTCATCAAACCCCTCTGGCTCTAGTAGCAGCTCGAGTGGAAGTTCAAGCAGCACTGCTGGTGGTTCATCGACGACGACAAACCAGGGTGACCAGAGTAAGACTGCATCGGCCTCAGTCAATATCACCGGCGAGCAGGTGCAGTACACAGCCGCTACCATTAAAACAACGACCAGTGAGCCGACGAAAGTTTACATCCGCTACGGCATGAATGATCAGCTGAACTTGCAAACACCGGAAAGTGACTTTGCAACGTCACATGATGTAGCGCTGGACCCGAAGTCCCTGACTCCTGGCGTGACGTATACCTACGAAGTAGTAGCAATCAACCAGCAAGGTGTCACGACGACTTCTGCCAAACAGACGTTTGTCACAAAGGGCTTCAACGTTTCGGTGGGTGTCTTCGATAAAAATCACAAACCGGTTGGCGGTAAACAGGTAATATTGCACTCCGACCCTATGACAGGCAAGACAAACGACAAGGGCTATGTAACCTTCAGCAATGTTACCCCGGGTACGCACAAGGTGCTCTACACGACCGGCGGCAAAACGTATAGCAGCGAAATATCTGTCGCGAATAATGTCCAAACAGCCGGCAGCGTACAAACTGCCCCCGCGCAGAATGTTTCTGTCGTGTATAGCTTCGAACAGCACAGCAACTGGTTTGCGACTCACTGGGTGCTGAGTGTGTTACTGCTGCTGGTGGGCGCGGCAGGCGTCTTTGTGTACCTACGCCGCGATAAGTTCTTCCATGCGGCTCCGGCGGCAGTAACTACCGAGCCAGTTGTACCGGTTATATCTGAATCAGTGTCTCCTTCGACGCCGGCAGCTACTTCCTCGTCGACTCGGCCCGACGGTACCCAAAATAGCGCACTACTCAATAATCTGCCATATCCATCTGGTCCACAACCGGGGAGTACCGTTGCGCCACGCGATGATGAACCTGGTGGGGAGGTGTAGGCGATATGAAAGCTGTACATTTTGGCAGAAAACACTGGATATATCCATCAGCACTTATCCTGGGTGTGTTGTTCGCATTCTTTTTTGCAGGGGTGCGCCCGCACCTAGCCAGTGCAGCGGCCTGTACTGCACCGTCGACCGACTATGGTACTGTGTCCAATCTGTCGGTCAGTATCACTAGCGCTGGTACATACCGCATCTGGACGCGCATGGCGGCAGCCAATAGCACTGATAATACATACCTGCTGGAGGTCGATGGCAATACCTGTTACACCGTCGGCGGCAGCTCGGTACCGACGTACGCCTCCGGTGCAACAACTTACTTCAACAATGACAGCTCAAACTGGATTAGCAAAACGAGCGGCGGCACACAAATCGACGTTAGCCTGGCAGTAGGTACGCATACATTCAAGCTTATCGGCAATGCGGCCGGCGTCGTTGTCGACCGTCTGGTTATGACACAGGATACGTCCTGCACCCCAACCGGCACCGGCGATAACTGCGCCAACCCACCAGATACAACAGCACCGGTTGTATCGATATCATCACCGGCTAACAATGCCTCCATATCGACCACCACCACGGTCACAGCTACTGCGACTGATGATGTTGCGGTTACAGAAGTTCGCTTCTATGTCGACGGCACACAGGTTGCCTCGGATACAAGTAGTCCGTACACGTATTCGTTCAACCCGGCTAGCTTTGCTATCGGGTCACATCAGCTAACCGCTAGAGCCTATGATGCCGCTGGCAACAATACGCTGAGCAGCGTGATTAATGTAACCATTCCGGATACCACACCGCCCACCGTCTCGGCCGTTACGGCTGGTAGTATCACCCAGACATCCGCAACAATCACATGGACGACGAACGAAGCAGCCGACTCCCAGGTTCGTTATGGCACGACGGCCTCGTACGGTTCGACCACAACGCTCAATAGCAATATGGTTACGTCGCACAGCGTTACGGTCAGCGGGTTGACTGCCGGTACGACGTACCACTACCAAGTAGTGTCGAAAGACGCTGCTAGCAACTCTACCTCGTCAGCGGACGCAACATTTACGACGCAAGCAGTCGCGGGTGATACTACCGCGCCGACCGTTAGTATGGCTACGCCTGCGGCTGGCACCGTCAGCGGCACTGTCACGGTAAGCGCGACCGCGAGTGACAATGTGGGTGTCTCAGGTGTCCAGTTTAAACTCACGAGTGGTAGTACGACGACGAACCTTGGTAGCGAGGACACGAGCAGTCCATATAGCGTCAGCTGGGATACAACGCAGGTAGCCAATGGCTCATACACGCTGAGCGCCGTTGCGCGTGATGCTGCCGGCAATACCAAGACGGCCACTGCTGTCACCGTTACGGTGAATAATACCACCTACAAGAGTGCCGATATCAACACCGATGGCATTGTGGATATCCGTGACTTCGGCCTTCTCGTCGCCAAGTTCGGTCAGTCAGGCAGCAGCCTCGGCAGGGCCGATATCAACACCGATAGCATTGTCGATATCCGTGACTTTGGTCTTTTGGCGGCACAATTTGGTACATAAGTAATCTCGCGCTCAATTTCCCGCGGCCGAGACTTTCGGTGGTCTCCACTTCGTTAGCTACCGTTTTTCTGACATAATGGTTACATGAATGACGACATACGGCGATTGATCGCCGACTATCACCCAAATCCAGCAGCCATAGAAACTCTCCGCCACCAGCGTCTCATCATCTTCGCTGGTACGGCCGGGGCGGGCAAAAATTCCATCATGAATGAGCTGCTCAAAGCTGGCAGGTACCATGACATTGTCACCAGTACGACGCGTGCACCTCGCGAAAATAACGGTGTTATGGAACAAGACGGTGTAGACTATCATTTCCTTACGACGGAGCAGGCGGTCGAAAAACTCCAAGCAGGTGAATACATCGAAGTTGCACCGGTTCACGAGAAGATCAACGGTGTACTCGTCAGTGAACTGGAGAAAGCCGAAGCAGCTGGCAAGCAGCCAATCATTGATGTCGATGTGCAGGGCGTACATACTTTCAAGGCGTTGTCGGATAACGTGACGGCTATATTCGTCGTGCCACCGAGCTTCGATGAGTGGATGCGCCGCATCAAACATCGCTACGACAGCGAGGCTGATTTCCAAGCAGCCTGGCCCGTGCGCCGGCAGAGCGCCATCAGGGAGCTTGAAGACGCGCTGGCGCAGCCGTACTACCACTTCCTTGTCAATGAAGATCTGGCGCAAGCGGTCAAATCGGCCGAAGGTATCATTACGCACGGCGATAGGTTCAGCCAGATTGACAAAAGCTACCGTGTTTGGGTCGAGAAGATTCTGCACGACCTCAAGGCTCAAAAGTAAGCTAGCTCTTGCCCTATTGTTACCCTCTGTCATCTCGACTGAAATGGAGAGATACCTACTCCTAGCTCTTGGTCGAATGTTGTCAGGATTAACAACTGGCATAGACGATCGCTACCGCTAAGTCCATGCCGGCCCTTCAGGCAAGTTGTCAATCTGACCAACATATCGAACCAGGAGCTTCCAGAGGGCCAGTAGGGGACGAATGAAGAATGACGCACTTTCCCCATTCGCTTCATTCATCATTCTATATTTCACCTTCCACGTCCCATGCTACCTACTGCATTCCGCACCACATGCTACCTTTCATCTTCCATTTTCCACGCCCTTGCTACATTGGCACTCTGGACATTTGAGTGCCAAATAGATATAATGAAGGCCATGACAGAGCGGCAAACGCAAATCCTTACAGCCATCATCGAGCAGTATGCAGAAGTCGCCGTGCCAGTAGGCAGTAGTCTGCTTGCTAAGGTGTTCGGTGTGTCGAGTGCCACCATTCGCGCCGAAATGGCAGAGTTAGAGCGTCTCGGCTATATCACCCAGCCGCATACCAGTGCTGGTCGCATCCCGACTGACAAAGGCTACCGCTACTATGTGAATCAGATTGCGACAGCCACAGATTCACAGCCGGAGCGCCGCGCAGAACGTGCTCTAGCTGCTCGACTCCACGGCGGCGGCGTGCCGGAGCGAGCCATTCGCAATGCTGTTGACACCCTAGTGGAGCTGACACACAATCTCGGGCTCGCCACCATCGGCAATCAGCTGTACATCAGCGGTCTGTCGAACCTCTTCGGCCAGCCAGAATTTGTCGGTGGTCACCAGGTGCAGCAGGTCGCGCG
Organism: uncultured Candidatus Saccharibacteria bacterium; assembly: GCA_964459795.1. Classification (GTDB taxonomy): domain Bacteria; phylum Patescibacteriota; class Saccharimonadia; order Saccharimonadales; family UBA4665; genus JAGXIT01. The sequence continues at coordinate 5,867 of CAYWOA010000010.1, forward strand.
CCTCCTCGATAACCTCGAGCCATGGCTACGTGAGGCCCGGCCCAATGAACCGCTCAGTGTATTCATCGGTGCCGAAAACCCCATCGGCCGTAGTGCCGACGTCAGCCTGGTTATCAGCCGTTTCCGCAGCCCGTTTAGCGACCATAGTTACATCGGGACGCTCGGCCCCACGCGCCAAAGCTACCGTGATGTCATGAGCCTTGTTGCCCATGCTGGCCGCACACTTGAAGAGGTATTGTAACGAAAGCAGAGGAGCCGGGGAAGAATGGACAAAGGTAAACAACACAAAGCGCAAGCTTCGCAGCAATCGGATATTGATTACAAGCAAGCTGCCGAGCAGCTGGCGACAGAAAACGCTCAGCTCACTGAAGCACTGCAGCGTGAGCGCGCTGATGCGACAAACTTGCGTCGTCGCCATGAAGAACAGCTGAACTCACTCCGTACAACAGTGAAGGCCAGCGTCGTGACTGACCTACTGCCCATTATCGATAACTTCGAGCGGGCTCTAAAGCATGTACCGAATGAACTAGCGGATGATGAGTACGTTAGGGGTGTGCAGGCTATCGTTAAACAGTTCGAGAAGACGCTCGCCGAAATGGGTGTCGAACGTATCGGGACTGTCGGCGAGCCATTTAACCCACATCTCCATGAAGCAGTCAGCATGGAAGACGGCGAGGGCGATGAGGAAATCGTCAGCGAAGAGCTGCAATCCGGCTACAAAATTGGCGATGAAGTTATCCGCCACGCCATGGTCCGCGTTAAACGAGCCTAGGCGGCTACGGTACGGTAGTGCTATAATCTCTGCTACTTATGATTAGCCAGCTGCCAGCTCACTCCAAGAAGCTATGTACAGTTGGCAATGAGATGTTGCTTAGTAACGCGAGTACCGTATGCCCGTAGAACCGAGCAGCAGGCGCAACTGCGGCGCCGAGAGCTGCGGTTGGCACCAGGCTCCGGCTGATCATCTCACTTTCTTTCGATCAATGTTTGAGGCCACACTAACCCGCATGGCAGTGCGAGGGAACCTACACAGTGAAGATCCGACCCAGGTCATGTATCCCGAGCAGCCAGTGCCAAAAGATGCGGCACGGCACATAGCAGCAGCGCAGTGTGCGGCGCAGATTATAGCCGGCAACTGCAAGATGTACGTGGTGGATTTATCCGGCAGTATAGTGCCAAGACCTCCTGACGCGGCAGGACCGCCACCGGTACTAAAAATCGTCGATTAGCACTCTTGACACGAGAGTGCTAATTCGTATACAATGGGTGGAGTATTGGCACTCTAAGTATGTATCTGCTAACGAAGAAAGGGTAAAAACTATGGCAAAGATTATCGGAATCGATCTCGGCACCACCAATTCGGCCATGGCCGTCATGCAAAGTGGCAAGCCGGAAATTATCGCGAACAGTGAAGGTATGCGCACCACGCCATCAGTCGTCGCCGTGAAAAAAGACGGTGAACGGCTAGTGGGTCAAGTGGCTCGTCGCCAGCAGGTGACCAATCCCAAAAACACTGTCTACGAAGTCAAGCGCCTGATTGGCCGCAATTTTAACGATAAAGAGGTCCAGCGCGACCTCAAGCTCATGGGCTACGAAATCGTGAAGAGCGGCAATAGCACCAAGGTAAAGATGGGCGATAAAGAATACAGCCCAGAGGAAATCAGCGCGATGATCCTCGGCAAGCTCAAAGCAGACGCCGAAAGCTTCCTGGGTGAACCGGTAACTGAGGCGGTTATCACTGTGCCAGCGTACTTCGATGACTCACAGCGCCACGCCACCAAAGATGCTGGCAAGATTGCTGGGCTCGAGGTCAAGCGCATCATCAACGAGCCGACCGCAGCAGCACTGGCTTACGGGTTAGACAAGGGCGCGACTGACGAAAAGATCGTGGTTTACGACCTCGGTGGCGGTACATTCGACGTCTCTGTGCTCGAGCTCGGCGACGGCGTGTTCGAAGTAAAATCGACCAATGGCGACACTCACCTGGGCGGAGCCGATTTCGACCGCGTCATTATCAATTACTTTGCCGACGAGTTCAAAAAGGAACAAGGCATTGATATTACCAGCGATAATGCTGCCATGCAGCGTCTGCGTGACGAGGCCGAAAAGGCGAAGATAGAACTCTCGACGGCGCAAGAAGTTGACGTCAATCTGCCGTTCCTGACCGCTGACGCCGACGGACCGAAGCATTTCGAACACAAATTGACTCGTGCCAAGCTCGAAGATCTTGTGAAAGAGCTTATCGACAAGACGGCTGAGCCGTGTGAAAAGGCGCTCAAAGACGCTGGTCTGACGGCCGGCGCCATCGATAACATCGTCTTGGTGGGTGGTATGAGCCGCATGCCTGCCGTGCAGGAAAAGGTGAAGCAGATCTTTGGCAAAGACCCGATGAAAGGTGTCAACCCAGATGAAGTCGTCGCTGTCGGTGCGGCAATCCAGGGCGGCGTATTGCAGGGCGACGTCAAGGACGTACTTTTACTAGACGTAACTCCGCTCTCACTTGGTATCGAGACGATGGGCGGTGTCATGACGAAGCTCATCGAGCGTAACACGACCATCCCAACCAGCAAATCCGAAGTATTCAGTACCGCCGCCGACAACCAGCCGCAAGTGGAAGTTCATGTCCTGCAGGGCGAGCGCGAAATGGCCGACGGCAATAAGAGCCTCGGACGCTTCATTCTCGATGGCATCCCGCCCGCACCTCGTGGCATCCCGCAGATTGAAGTGACTTTTAATATCGACGCCAATGGCATTCTCAATGTCACCGCGAAGGATAAAGGTACCGGCAAAGAACAGAATATTACCATTCAGGGTAGCGGTAGCCTGGACAAAACCGAGGTGGAGAAAATGGCCAAAGAGGCTGAGGCCCACGCTGACGAAGACAAGAAGAAGAAAGAAGCCGTGGAGGCACGCAACCATCTCGATAGCGCGGTTTACCAGGCGGAGAAGCTGAAGGCCGAACAGAAGGATAAGATTAGCGAAGACGATGTCAAGAAGCTCGACGAAGCTGTCGAAGCGGCCAAGAAAGTTGTCGCCGACGAAGCGGCTGACAAAGATGCTTACGAAGCAGCCGCCAAAGCGCTGAACGAAGTCCTGATGCCCATTGGCGCCAAGATGTACGAACAGGCTGCGCCCACAGAAAAGGGAAGCGAGAAAGAAGAAGGCGGAGAAGGCAAGAAGGGCAAAGATGGCCCCGTAGAAGGCGAAGTCGTCGACGATAAAAAATAGTTCTATGGTCTCCGCCGAACATTCCCCGTTGCCTGCGCTCTATTTGGATGTCGATGGTGTAGTTTTGGTCGGCAAAGTGAGTGAAACGGCGAGTCCCTTTGCCGACTACGGTGAGTACGACAACGCCTACTATGATCGCCGCGTTGTGGGAGCACTGGGTGAACTCATAGCTAAGACGGAGGTCGTATGGGTTACGACCTGGGAAGATACCGCACACTACGTGACAAGGGAATTTGGATGGCCACCTTTGCGGTTTCTACCCTTAGATCGGGACCGGTCTAAAGACGCTCGTACCTCAATTTCTGTCAAGTTGCCCGTAGTCAAGGAAGATCTCGGTAGTTCTGGCCGGCCGTTTGTGTGGGTAGATGACCAGATTACCCCGGCAATAGTTGCAGATATCGATGAATCATATTCGCAGCCACACCTACTCATTAGCCCCGATAAGCGTTTTGGAGTACAGGAGGCTGATATCTCGAAAATGGAGCAATTTTTGGCTGCACTTGCGGTATAACTCATACCGTCTCATATCGTGTAGCACTTTGGAAATTAGAAAAGGCCTACCCTTTTCATCTGTAAAGATGTGCAATGCGGTGCTGGTGCTGTAGGCGCCTCGGTTGAAGCTATGATTCGGTAGGATATCGTACAGCTTGGACTATACGACGCCTGATACTATAAAAATATAAAGGAGGCTATATGGGAATACTGGCATGGGTTATCTTGGGCGGACTTGCAGGATGGATTGCGTCTATGATCGCCAAGACGAATGAAAGCATGGGCGTACTGGCGAATGTCGTCGTCGGTATCGTAGGCGCATTGATTGGCGGATTTCTGTTCGGACTTTTCGGCGGTGAAGGGGTGAGTGGCTTCAACTTCTATAGCATTATCGTTGCAGTCGTGGGTGCGCTGGTGCTCCTGTGGTTCCTCAAGCTTATCCGTAAATAACCGGCAGATACAGCCGGGCAATATCAGGGCTAGCACTCTAGACATTTGAGTGCCAGAAGCGTAGACTAGTGACAGATATGGCAGACAAACGTGATTACTACGAAGTGCTTGGTGTGTCCAAAAACGCGAGTGCCGACGAGATAAAAAAGGCCTTCCGCCGTAAGGCGGTCGAGCTGCACCCCGACAAGCAGGGCGGCGACGAAGCCAAGTTCAAAGAAGTCAACGAAGCGTACGAGGTGCTGAAAGACGCACAAAAACGTCAGCGCTATGACCAGTTTGGCCACGCTGGGGTGGGCGGCGCCTCGTCGGGCCCCGGCGGTGACCCGTTTGGCGGCTTCAATGGCCAGTGGAACGGCCAGAATATCAATTTCGATTTCGGTGACCTGGGGCTAGGTGATATATTTGGTAGTTTCTTCGGTGGCTCTAGTCGCGGTGGGCAAACGCGCCAGGCCCGCGGCAACGATGTTGAAACACAGGTAGAGATTAGTTTCGAAGACGCAGTGTTTGGTACCGAGAGAAACTTGCGCCTGAACCTCGAAGACACCTGCAGCCACTGCAAGGGCACCACAGCCGAGCCGGGCTATGAGCTGAAGACCTGCGACACCTGTAAGGGTACTGGCCAGATCGTAACGGCCACACGCACTATCTTCGGCAACATCCAGCAGGCGGTTGTCTGTCCTGACTGTCATGGGCGAGGCAAGCGGCCCGAGAAGGTCTGCTCGGTCTGCCACGGCAAGGGCACGGAGCGCCGCAGCCAGGATATCCGCCTCAAAATCCCAGCCGGCATAGACGATGGTGCCACCATTCGGCTGCACGAGCACGGAGAGGCAATCGCTGGCGGCCCCAAGGGCGATCTGTACGTCCATGTGCGGGTCAAGGCGCATAAACATTTCACCCGCGAAGGCGATCTCATCCTGAGCGACGAACACATCGGCATGGTCGATGCCGCGCTTGGCACCGAAATAGATGTCGAAACCGTTGACGGCATGGTGCGAATGAAAGTACCGGCTGGCACCCAAAGTGGTACCGATTTCAAACTGTCCAATCACGGCGTTCCGCATCTGCGCGGCGGTAACCGCGGTGCCCACATTGTGACTATTATCGTCGATATACCAACAAAACTTAGCCGCGAACAGGCTGAAATCCTCGAACAATTTCGCGCGGCGCCCAAAAAGCGCGGATTATTCTAGGCAATCTTATCGGTAACTACCGTTTATGTCGTGGTTTCCTTGCTTGGCGTCTCTCATATTGCCTTCAGCAGTCTCCAGCATCTTTGCAAGAGTTGAGGTGCCATCAGGCCAAGCGGCGCCTATCGAGAGTCCATAGTCCAGGGCCGCAATGTCGGGGTTTTCTTGCAAGAACGCCGTAAGCTCTCCATGTACTCGCTCACCGACTCTACCGAGCTGTTCAGAAGTTGTAAGTTGGTCTGTACGCCTTGAGTTCCCCTGTGGCCCGAGGTACATTAGTACGACGAACTCATCACCACCGAGCCGATACGCCTTATCACGGCCTCCTTCGCCGGCCCGAACTGCTTCCATGATTACCTTGGCACTACCCTGCAGCACTTCATCTCCACGGGCGTGACCAAGCTCATCGTTAATGCGTTTAAAATTGTCACCATCTATAAATAGGACACCGTACTGCCTGTCGGCGTCTGCTTGCTGTGATATTTCCTGCAGGCGTTTCTCAAGTGCCCGGCGGTTTGGGAGGCCCGTCAAGGTGTCAGTGTGGGCAAGCTGCTCAGCAGCTTGTTCTGCCCTTTTCGCGTCACCCAGTGCTTCCATGAGAAATCCAGTTACTTCATCGGGTCTTAATACGTCGCCACGACTTACACTCGATTCTTCTTGTGACATATTTGTCATTATAACACCAAGAAAAAGCACAACATCTTCATCTTCCCGTCTAAGCCATCAAATCGCGGGTGGCAGGCTCGCGGCCCGATGGCTTCTTGTCTTCTGGCCGCAAACGCGCAATAATGTGGGCAACATGGCTAGCCTTAAGCGTAATCAAGCCGGATTTATCCCTATGATGATTGCAATCCTGCTCCTAATTGCCGCAATTATCTACTTTGCCTACACGCAAGTTCATGGCGCACAGCATTAGTAGCATAATATTGATTAATAACCCATAAAATGCTATAGTAGCAGGGTTCTACTTGTGTAGATTTCATACTACACTTAGATAGGATGACGCCCATGGTTAAACACAAGCTCGCCATCGACTATAACGTCAATCGTCCCATCGGGGTTATTAGCGCTGATCCATATAATTTCCTCGTCTTCGATAAACTGTTCGATAACTTCCAGATCATCACGCCGCGCCAGCAGAACTGGCTTAAGGACCTGCCGCTTAAGGCAGACGTCACCTCGCTGAACTTGAAGCGTGTCTCGGTCGGGGAGAATATCAGCCGCTATGTGTCGTCGAAAAAGTTTGTGGAACTTTTCAAGGCTGACTCGCAGCGCAAATTCCCCCTTTATTCGCCGCTTGACCCACCGTACAAGATCAACCCGCTGGCATTTCTAATGAATTCGCCCACTATCGCCCATGCGTACGAAAACAAACGCTATTTCCGTGACGAATTCGCTGATCTTATCCGGGTACCAGAATACGAAATACGCTATATGAGCCAGCTTGACCGCGCGGCCTCATACCGCGAACTGCGCGAACGCTTTAGCGGGTCGTTTATGCTGCAGGACGAAGAGTCATCGGGCTCAAAGGGTACCTATGCGATTCATAACGAAGACGATTATGTCGACGCGGTAAAATCGCTAAAAAAGTATTCACGTGGCCGTACCGTCGTGGCCTCCCAGTTTATCCACGGCGAAGTTTCGAGCATCCAGGTTTGTATCACGAAATACGGTATCTTTAGCGGGGGTATCCAACGCCAACTCGTCGACAGTAAATATCTGTGCAATACCAAGCTAGAGGGCGCGACTCGCTGGTGCGGCGGCGAAATTGGCGCTGAATATCCAGATATTGTGCAGCACCGTGCCCAGGAAATTGCCTCGGTTATCGGCTCGGAGCTGTCGAGTCACGGCTACAAAGGCGTCTTTGGCGTCGACCTCATCGTCACCCCTGACGACGATGTCTACGCTATCGAAATCAATGCGCGCCTGACTGGCTATTCGCATATCATTAGCGACATGCAGATGCTCAATGGCAAGATCCCGTTTCTGCTACTCCACGTGCTGGAACTCGGGAATTTCCGCTACGAAGTTACCGATAGTGAGGCGCTGCCAGCAGCCGCAAAATACAAGAAGCCAGGTTCGCTTATGATACTCAATAACATGTCGGATGAAGACTACATACTGAAACAGCACATTCGCCCCGGTGTCTACAAGCTGGTTGGCGACCGTGTCGAATTCGTAAAGGACGGCTTCTCGCTGAAAGACGCGCGCGGCGAAGACACGATGATTATCTTTTGCCGCTATAATGAGGGCGAGACGATAGAGCGCGGCAAACGCATCCTGAAGATTATGAAACTCGGCAAGACGATGAATGATGGTGGTCTGAATATGAAAACACAGTATCTTGTTGCGGCGGTAAAACGCACCTTCAGGCTACCCGGATAACGCATAGTGAGGGAGTGGGTATGGATAAATTTTTGAAAATCTTCTGGCCGATTGTGCTCGGTCTGTCGGTGGCGGCGATCATCAGTGTGTTCGCCTTCCAGACGACATCGACTGCCAAGCTGGAGACCAAAGTTGGCACGTACAGCCTCGAAATAGCCAGTACCGACGAGCTGCGTGAGCGTGGGCTCGGCGGCCGCAGCAGTCTGGCGGCAAACGAGGGTATGATATTCGTTTTCGACAAGCCAGCGGTGAAGTGCTTCTGGATGAAGGACATGCACTTTCCGATCGACATCATTTGGCTCGATGAGCTGAAGCGGGTGGTGCATATCGAAACGAATGTGCAGCCAGGTACCTATCCGAAACAGTACTGTCCGAATGAAAAAGCTCGCTACGTCATCGAGCTGAAAGCCGGCGAAGCCGCGCGCAGCGGTATCCAGGCCGGGCAAACGCTCCGCGTTTGAACAACTAACGGCAGGGTCCTTGTGGGCGGGACTTAATGGAAGTAAATATAGGTGAGCTGGCTGCCGTTAACCCACATTTCACTGTAATGCCCGTGCAGATCGTAATTGTACTGGCTGACATAGATCATGTCGCCCTTGACCGCCTCAACCCACATGGCGTGCCCATAATATCCGGCCATAGATATGGCGACAGAATGAACTCGCGGTGTTTTACCCGTGGGGATTCCGGCAGCTCTGGAGTTGTGGATCCATTGGTTGGCGTTGCCGATACCGCCCCAATAAGGCATGGTGCCAAATGTCTGGTGAACTTTCCAGGCCGCATAGCTCACACATTCTCGGTTGTACATACCCCAGCTGTCCACTAGGCTATCTTGCTGTGCACCGTTCCAATGGTCCGGGTAACCTCCGTGCCAAGCTCCGCCGGAAACGACGGAACCGGCCAGGGTCTGGTTGGCTGCCAGCTGATCCGCCAGTAGTGCTCGTATCTGCTGTTGCTGTTGTTCGCTGAGACGATTCAGTTCGGCGGTCGAGGTTTTTGACTCGATAAACGGTACGGGCACGTCATCGGCCGGCCGGATGAGGGCACTCACCCGCGGTGTGTGTGCAATGAAATTGATAAGTTTGCCCGGTGTATGTAACGCTATTGTGGCGCTACGGGCAACACCGTGTGTTACGGTTGCAGCGCCGTGCCATATGCCCCTCCCAGTAAGGACGCTCGCGCGGCCTACCGCCTTGCCAGTTTGCTCAGACAAATTTGTGATGCGTTGGCTGACGCTATACAGTGTCGTACCGACAACCACCGCGAGATGATAGGAGGTATCAGTGAAGTAATACATACCGGCGGTCACAACGTTTGGCGTATCATACGAGTTACTATCCGTTGTTTGCATAGCGGCGGCAGTTTTGGGGTTAAACATAGTGTTTTTCCCTGTGGTGGTTACGAAGGTCGACAATCCTATCAGGCTGCCAACTATTAGCAGGGCTATCAAAAGAAAGCGAAACTTGTATAGGAGTATATTAACCTGTTGCTCCATGCGCCCCCTGTACGGCTGCCTCAATTATCTGAAACTGTATTATACACTCAATTTGTGAAATCGACAGACGCAGTAGCAAATAAGTAATTTGTTCGTTTATACTGTTGGCTTCCGTTTCATCAAGTGAATCTCTACGGCCTCTCAGCCGTGGTATTCTCGCAGTTCAAGTGTGACTTTTTTACTGTCTTCCTGATCTTAGGCAGCTACATAACGTTTGGTAGCCTCTCGGTTTGCGCCGCCAGAGAGTAGGATTACCCTATCGTCGGGTTCTCCTAAACGTAACCCACCTGGGCTCGGCGAGCTTGCGGCCGCGTAGTGCATGTTAGAGCATTGTAACGGGCGCCGACCTTGTGAGGAGCCTATCTCTATAACGGTTATGCTATAGTGAGCATATGGTACCGCTCGTTATTCTTGGCGTCATAATCGCTGTTCCGACGCTCACAGTGCTGCTTCTGCGCGCCAATGGTGGCATCATTTTTCTGAGCGTCTGTCTTGGGTCGATCTTGGCGACCTACGTGGCGGGCGATACTACTAGCGTCGTCACGGCCGCGGGCAAGGGGAGCGGGCTGGCTGCTTTGCAGTGGGTCGAACTTAGCTTGCTATTTCTACCGGTGGTACTTGCCATCGTCCTGACACGCAAGAAAGCAAAAGGGCTTACACTGATCATGAGCGCCAGTGCGGCAGTAGCTGCTGGCGGCCTGCTCGCGCTGCTGGCCGTCCCGTATATGTCGCCTGATGTGCAAAGCAGCATCAAAGCGACGGCCGTCTGGCATCAGCTCGACAACCTTCAAACGCTGCTTATCATCGTCGGTTCGGTCCTGACATTTCTCCAACTTTTCCTCGCTCGGACGAAACCCGCCGAAAAAGGCAAAAAACACAAGCGATAGGGATAATGAGATCTCTAACTGGCCCAAAGGCGACCCGGTGCTTATGGCGTCGGCTTTAGAGCAGGAGGAGAGCTGAGCTCGGATTCATTCCGAGTTAGCGAGGAGGCGAGAACTGCCTGTGGCAGCTTGAGAGGGGAACATTCCGGTGCAAACTTGATTGCAGCAGTGAACTTCCGAAGTCGCAGGATGTGACAAGACCCCCCTAATTATTGACTTGGAATTTTGTGTTGCCAGTCGTAAAAAAAGCGACGATCTGCTCTGCTGCCGCCGAACCAGCGCCCGCATTGGCTTCAGCGGTTTCGGCGCCCATTTTCTTGGGCGTGGCGTAGACGCGGCCGGGGAAGGTGACGAGCAATTCTTCGTACGTGTCTGGCATGACATCGGCGACGTAAAACAGATCGGGGCGCTCGGCGAGCGCTTTGTGTAGACCCGGCTCGTCGATGATTTCTTTGCGCGCCGTGTTCAGTAGTGTCGCCCCCTGCGGCAGTTTCGAAATAATTTCGTAGCCCACCGAAGCAATTGTACCGGGCAGGGCAGGGATGTGCAGCGACAGGTAATCACTCAGCTGGTATAGCTCCTCGAGCCTGGCGACGGGTTCGACGTCGTATTCACGCATAATCTCGTTGCCGACGTATGGATCGTACGCGTAGACTTTCATGCCAAGTCCATTGGCGTGAGAAGCGACTCGCTTGCCGACGTGGCCGAATGCCTGCAGGCCAAGTGACCGACCACGCAGCTCAGTGCCGGTGCCGGGCTGATACAGATTGCGGGCCGAATAAATCATCAGCCCAATGGCGAGTTCAGCGACGGCGTTGCTATTTTGCCCTGGCGTGTTCATGACGACGATGCCGCGTTTGCTGCAGGCTGCCAGGTCGACATTATCGTAGCCAGCGCCCGCCCGCACGACGATTTTCAGCTTTTTTGCCGTCGTGACTACCTTGGTGGTGACGAGATCACTTCGGACGATGAGCGCGTCGATATCTTTGACAGCGACGAGCAGCGCTTTTTCATCGGCATATTTTTCGAGCACACGTAGCTCGTGACCGGCTGATTCGATAATCTGTCGGATGCGTGCCACGGCTTCTTTTGAGAACGGTTTTTGGGTTGCAAGTAGAACAATCATCGTTTCACCATCTCCTTTTCAAATGTTTGCATGCAGTCGACGAGCGTCTGGACGCTTTCGAGCGGCAGCGCGTTGTACATACTAGCTCGAAACCCACCGACCGAGCGGTGCCCTTTAAGCCCTACGATGCCGCGCTTCGCCGCATAGTCCAGAAATGCTTTTTCCTTGTTTGCGTGCTTGACGCACATGACGAAACACACATTCATCCGTGAACGATCTACCAATTCGGCGCTGCCTTCGAATAGTGTGTTTCGATCAATCTCGGTGTACAGCAACTTGGCGCGCTGTTTGGCGCGGTGCTCCATCTCAGTGAGGCCGCCCTCTGCTTTTACCCAGCGTAGCACCTCACGCACGGTATAAATGGCGGCAACGGGCGGTGTATTGTACATTGAACTGCGCTCGATGTGGGTGCGATAGTCGAGCATTGTCGGAATGGAACGATCGACGTGGCCGAGTGCATCCTCGCGCACGATGACAAAAGCGACGCCTGCCGGGCCCATATTTTTCTGCGCACCGCCGTAAATGACGGCGTATTTACTGACGTCGATAGGTCGGCTGAGGATGTCCGAAGACATGTCGGCCACCAATGGCACCGGGCTATCTAGGTCTTCGCGCAGCTGCGTACCGAATATCGTATTATTCGAGGTGAAGTGGAAATAGTCGACGTCTTTCGGGATGGTGAAGTCGGTCGGAATGTATGAGAAGTTCTTATCTGCCGATGAAGCAACGACATCGACTTTGCCGAAATGTTTAGCCTCGGCTATTGCCTTTTTGGCCCACGCACCGGTCTCGAGAAACGCGGCTTTCGTGCCAAGTAAATTGTACGGCAGGACCACAAACTGTGTACTGGCTCCCCCACCGAAAAAGAGTACTTTGTAGCCTGCCGGCACACCTAGTAGCTCCGATAGCAATTGCTCGGCTTCACCGATGATCGCTCCAAACTCAGGGCTGCGGTGCGATATCTCGAGTAGCGAGAGACCGCTTCCATCCAGATCGATGATAGCTTTGGCCGTGTTTTCGAGCACCACGCTCGGCAATATCGCCGGCCCGGCATTGAAATTATGTAGTTTCATGAACTTCCTCTCCGCTACTTCCAGTGTACGCTGATTCGCGGTTGCCGGCTAGGGCGGGATCTAAACAAAAACCCCTCGTATCGATGAGGCTTCTGCTTTGGAGGGCCCGGTGGGATTCGCCTGGCACGGCATGGGCAATATGCACAGCCAGTGCCACCGGTCTCCCAGGGTCGACCGGCTTCGGGTCCGGGGTTTGCCACTGGCAAACCCGTTCGAATCCCAGCCACGAGCCACACAAGAAGAAAACCCCACTTTGCAGTGAGGCTTTCTTCTTGGAGGGCCCGGTGGGATTCGACCTACCTTCGGCAGGCCCGCAGCTACATCTTTGAAAGCATAGCTTTCAAGAGTAGGCTGCCTTGCGAACTGCCACCGGCAGTTCTCACCACTCCACGCGTTCCGCGTGTCGTACGTTCGATTCACGAATCCTCCACGAAAAACACCCACACAAGGTGAGTGTATTTCTTGGAGGGCCCGGTGGGATTCGAACCCACGACACGCGGCTTAAAAGGCCGCTGCTCTAACCTACTGAGCTACGGGCCCTCGTCCAAGCGTACGTTCTTGCCTCGTTTTGGCTACTAGCGCCAAAAGCTTCGGCCTAGAACTACGCTTCTCCTCTCAATTTTGCACTCAGTCGCCTTCCGGCTCCTTGGAATGCAAAATTGGGTTAGCTGCAAAATATGCAGAGAGGCCAATTAACTCCTTACATTATCTATATTTCCCCCTGAAAGTCAATCGAGCACCACGTTCGTTTGGTATACTAAGCATCAGCATGAAATGGCTGAAAATCGCCTTTGGACTACTCGTTCTCTTGGTAGTGCCGGTAGGCCACGCTGCCGCAAGTGTCGATGACTTTACCATATCGAACTACCAGATTGACTATGCACTAAGTAAGGATGCCGAGAACCGCTCTACACTTAGGACGGTCGAAACGATTACCGCGCAGTTTCCAGACTACGACCAAAACCATGGTATCGAGCGGGCGATACCAAAACGCTACAGAGACCACAAAGTACGGCTCGACGTAGTATCGGTCAAAAATGCGGCGGGAGGATATTGGGGCTACACGACGTACACCAGCAATGATAACTTCGTCGTCCGGATCGGAGACGCTGACCGTTACGTGCACGGAGCTCAGACCTACATCATCACGTATACGCAGCGTGATGTGACCAACTATTTCAGTGACACGAACGACGATGAATTCTACTGGGATACCAACGGCACCCAGTGGCGGGTGCCGATTCAGCGGTTGGCGGTCACTGTTCATCTGGACTCAGTGCTTACGAGCAGTCTGAGTGGCCACTCGGCATGTTATATCGGCGAATCCGGCTCGAATACCCAGTGCCAGTTGACGCGTGACGGTAGCGCGTTTTTTGCGTCCGGCGAAAATCTAGCACCGGGCCAGAATATTACTCTGGCGATCGGTTTTAAACCGGCGACATTCCAACCATACCAGCAGACGACGTGGGAAAAGCTATTCCCGTATGTATTGGCAGGTTGGATAGTGCTGTGGCTCGTTGGTTTTGGGCTTATCATCTACGTTTCGATGAAGTACTTCTCGGTCGTGAATCGCAAAAAGGAGCTGACCGTAATTCCACCAGAGTATCTACCGCCGAAAGATACGAGCGTCACGACAGCCGCCAGTATTGTCCGGTCACCTCGGGCTGCATTCGCGGCGCAGCTGCTTGATTTCGCGGTACGCCATTATCTAAAGCTGTATGAGGTAAAGGCGACCGGATTTCTAAGCTTCAGAAGCAAAGACTACGAGATTGAAATTGTCCGTGACACGAATGACTTGAAAGCAGAGGAGCGCGAAATACTTCGTGATATTTTCGGAGGTGAACCAGCGGTGGGCGCACGCCTGAAACTCAGCACGCTCAGGAACAATACAACAGTATATAAACGGATAGTTGATAATGATAGCAAGCTTAAGACGCTCGTGCGCGGCGAGTATGGGTTACGGGTGAAAGATACGGCGCGGACGAAGTGGTTTCGGAAGTTGTCATTTGTGCTTTTCGTACTCGGCGTAGTGACACTCAGCCCGCTTATTATCACCGCGGCGTTATTTGCATTTGTCTACTCATTCATGGTCTGGACGCTAACCGATAAGGGTCTGGAGCTAAGTCGTTACCTCAGGGGGCTGAAAGACTACATAGAAATGGCAGAGAAAGATCGCCTGAAGGCGCTGCAAAGCCCTGAAGGTGCAGAAAAAGTTGGCGGCGTTGACACGGCGGACAGCGCTCAACTCGTCAAACTATATGAGCGAGTATTGCCATACGCAGTCCTATTTGGTCAGGAAAAAGAGTGGAATAAGCGTATCGGCGAACTGTATGAGGCGGCCGGTGCACAGCCTGATTGGTACAGTGGGCGTGCTGCGTTCAATGCAGCTGCGTTTGGGAGTGCCATGCACAGCTTTTCAACCAAGGCATCATACAGCGCTGCGAGCAGTTCGAGCAGCGGTGGCTCGTCGGGTGGTGGCTTCTCTGGTGGCGGCGGTGGTGGTGGCGGTGGTGGCGGCTGGTAGCACCACCGTGCTGGCCTGCTGCTGATGTGCTCATGGTTGTCCACGTGCTCTTTGCTAGGCTGATGCCATGGATTGGCTTACTCGGCACGTGCCCCGTCCGCGCCGTAGCGACACTATACTTGGATTGTCCGGTGCGTTTCTAGCCGGTTTGCTGCTAGCGCGGTTCCATATTGTCCTGCCGCTGTGGCCCGTGTTCCTTCTCTGCGTATCACTCGTTGCAGTTGCGCGT
>CAYWOA010000011.1:0-20870 GCA_964459795.1 uncultured Candidatus Saccharibacteria bacterium
AGGTGCGCCAACAGGAATTATCTCTGCCTATCAGGATTTTGGCGCCAGTGGCTGGTCATGTGCATCGGCAGGAAATTGCTGGCCGAATGATAACTGGACAGTTGTAAATAATTACTTTACCGGTACTACAGGCGAATATGAATTTACTGTCGGAAATAGTGCCGGCCTCCCGCCAAACACAAACTTTAAGTTTGGTAACAATTTATTTGGAGATAGCGTGAACATAAATGGTGGCAACAGCGGCATTGTTGCGGCGTGGTCCAGTTCCCCGACGAATTACTGGTGGAACAACGTCTGGTATACACCTGGTAATGCGACAAAAAATGGCAAACCCGTTCCAGGACCAACTGACACTGGGCCAGCTCCAGGTTTCTGAGGCCACTCAATACACGTTCAGGCATTTGCGTTGGCGATAGCATGAGCTCGCCGGTTTATTCCTTATACGCTCTCTGATTTATGATAGGCTTCAGCTGATACTTGTGTACAAGCATGGACTTTCCAATGCAAGGCCCCGCCTCTTGCAAATACTACTCATCTTTGCTATACTGGTGGAACCATGGCATATATAGCACCATCGGTCCAGAACCGTCGTCGCTCTCGTCGTTTCGAGGGCATTGCTGCTGTGTAATTTGTAAGAACCACCATCAGAAATCAATCCCTCGAAAAATCGAGGGATTTTAATTTGTCATTAATTAGGTGAACGTGAAAGGAAATACTATGAAATCAACCCCCATCTGGAGCACACAGGAAGACGCGCTCCACCCACTTATTCAATCTTATACCGTCGGAAATGACACCGTGTACGACCAAAAATTGCTCGGTTATGACATCACCGCCACCCGGGCTCACTGCAAGATGCTCGAAGCGGTCGGACTCCTGACAGAAGACGAACTGGACAGCTTGGGCGAGGCGCTAGACGAGCTATACGCCGCGTGGGAAGCCGGCACTTTTGTGATAGGCGATGAACACGAAGACGGACATACGGCCATCGAATACTACCTCACTAAGAAGCTTGGCCAAGTCGGCAAGAAGGTTCACACGGCAAGAAGTAGGAATGATCAGGCACTGGTCATGATGCGGCTATTTCTCAAAGACAAGCTAGCCGAAGTCGGTGAGCTGCTTGAAGCAACGACTGAGGCGTTTGCCGCCAAAGCCCTCGCGTATGAGGAGCTGCCGATGCCCGGCTACACGCACACACAAAAGGCAATGCCGACCACCGTAGGCGTCTGGCTCGGCTCATTTGCTGACGCTTTTGCAGACATGCAGCAGCTTGCCCTAGCCACCAGCGCCGTCATCGACCAAAACCCGCTCGGTTCGGCGGCCGGTTTCGGCGTTTCACTGCCCATCGACAGGGCTATCACCACATCTCAGCTCGGCTTTGCGAAGACACAGCAGAACCCGATGTACTGCGGCTTGTCACGAGGTATATTTGAGCTTATCGCAGTGCAGGCGCTAAACCCTATCATGACATTCGCCGGTAAGTTCGCAGAGGATATGCTGCTCTTTACCTCGCAGGAATTTAACTTTTTCGCACTGCCGGCTGACCTCACGACCGGGTCATCCATCATGCCGCATAAACACAATTACGACGTCTTTGAGATTGTTCGGGCTAAGGCGCACAGCTTCGCGCATATTGGACTACAGCTTCAGGCGGTGGCCGGCGGTGTCGGCAGCGGCTATCACCGGGACTTACAGCTTACCAAACAACCGACTGTAGATGCCTTCGAAACAGTGCTTGAGACACTCGACATACTAACTCTTACCGTGTCTGAGTTACTCGTCCACGGTGAGGTTCTCAGAAAAGCAATGTCAGGAGAACTACAAACTGTCCATCAGATAAACTCGCTGGTATCGCAAGGTATGGCATTCCGGGACGCCTACCACGAAGTAAAACAAAGCCTATAGGTTATAGGCGTACCGCGTTCATCTCACGAACACCGTCTAGGAACGTATATCTGCTACAATATTGGTATGCATCGAAGGAGTATTGTTTTCATTTGCTGCGCTGCGGTACTTGTTGTCGGATTAGGGGCCGGCTCGGGCTACTACTTGTGGCAGAAACAACATAGACCGGTCGCCACAGTAGATGAAGATAGCGTATCGTCATCAGATAGCCCTACCCTGCAGCAAACCAACACTCTCAGTGCGGCAAATATTATCTCGCAGGTAAAAACGAATGTCGGCGGCACGATGGCGTCGCTTTCCGGCGCTACGGCGCCGCGCGCGCAAGTAACTGGGTACAGTTTTTACACCGCACCAACCCCCAAGCAGAATAGCCAAGTCGCGTTTCCGCGCAGCGACACTGAGCTCCTAGGTGTATATAAAACAGTTCAGAGCACGCTTAGTAGCTTCGGGCTCACTCCCGTCAACCAAACTAGTACCGCGGAAGCGACCGCAACGCTGACCCTAGACTATTCGAGTAGCAGCGTGTACTGCGAGCTCGGCAAAGCACCAATATCCGGTAACCAATACGGCATATCGGTGAGCTGTGCCGAAAAGAAAGACTATACGACCGTGGCCGAAAAGATTAAACCCCTATACGATCTATACTATGCTGCGCAGACGACGAAACCAACCAAAGACGTCTATCTGAGTGATTTCACAGCCACCTCAAGTACAATCCAGGGTTATGCTCATGCGGAACTATCAATCACCGACAATGGGCAGAATTACACGGCCCTCTTTTATCAAACGCCTGATAAAAACTGGCACTTTTTCAAGACCACCCAGGCGCAGCTACTTTGCAGTGACTTCAATACGCAGGAGCTCAGGAACGCCTACCTCGGTATTAGCTGTACCGATAGTGCTACCCAAACTCAGTCCACCGTCCAATAGATAATGGCGCTTGACGCTGCCTTCGTGACGGGACATAAGATGTGCCGCATGACTCCGAAACTAACTTCGGAGTCATGCGCGGCGCAGTGACCGACCGCTGCCGTTTAGCCTTCGGCGCGGAAGATCTGGTCGTTGTGGTACTCGGTGACCATCTCGGGCTCATCGCCTTCATCGAGCGCATTGCTCGCACCGTAACCGGTACCAACCGGAATCTTGCGGCCCAGGATGACGTTTTCCTTGAGACCGAAGAGTTTATCGACGCGGCCTGAGGTGGCAGCGCCAATCAAGACGCGCGTGGTGTCTTGGAAACTAGCGGCGCTCAGGAACGAATCAGTGCTTAAGGAAGCCTTGGTGATACCAAGTAGTAGCTGGTTGACTTTGGCGGGCTGTTTGCCTTCGGCCACGAGCGCTTCGTTCGCTTCGACGACCGCCAGCTTGCTCACAACATCACCGGTTACGAATTCGCTGTCACCGGCATCTTCAATCTGGACGCGGCTGAACATCTGGCGAACGATGATCTCGAGGTGCTTGTCAGAGATATTCTGACCCTGCCCGGCAAATATGCCAAGAATCTCGTTCATGATGTAGCGCTGCGTCGGCTCAACACCCTGCAGGTGCATGAGGTCGTGCAGATTGATAGAACCATTTGTCAAGCGCTGACCGGCCACGACTTTGTCGCCCTCGGTGACGAGCAGTTGCTTGAAGCCAGGGATTTCATAGCGCACAACGCTCTTTGCAGTCGGGGCGATGATGACCGCCTTGTCGGTGACTTCGGCCTTACCGGCCATCGGTGCGACCAGTGGGTTTTCACCGCCTTCGTCACTCGCCAGAACATCGCCGATGGCGACATCGCTGCCACCAGCAATCTGCGGTGCACGGCCGTCGAGCGGCAGCTCGAGCTTTTCGCGGTCACTGGCCGTAATCTGGACGACGTAGTGATCGCCTTCCTCCCAAGCATTGACCACTCCGCTAATATCTGCCAGATACGCCTGGCCCTTTGGCGAACGCGCCTCAAAGAGCTCTTCGACACGGCTCAGACCCTGAGCGGTGTCGTCGGCGACAACCGCACCAGAGCGGTGCTTGGAGTCGAGCGAAAGCTGGGTACCAGGCTCACCAATAGACTGCGCCGCGATGACACCAATTGGGTTGTGGCTAGTTACAATATGACCGGTAGCCGGATCGATACCGTAGCTCTTCTGCGGGACACCGCGAACGGATGTAGCACTGAGCGCGCTGCGAATCTTGATGCCGTCGAGCTTTTCGTCGGCATCGATGGCTTCGGCAACTTCCTTGGTGAATAGCTCTCCATTCTTCACGTGACCTTTCACGGCCTCGGCAGCGTAACGGCCCTCGAGGCGAGATGCATAACTCACACCGATGGCGGCAGCATCTTCACGGAGAAGTGCGAAGCCTGGATCAGCTGAGTCCTCACTATCGTCATCGATCGTAAAGACGTCCTGCGCAACGTCAACAAGGCGGCGCGTCAAGTAGCCAGCATCGGCGGTCTTGAGTGCGATATCGATGACGGCTTTGCGCGTACCACGAGTACCGGTGAAATATTCGAGCGGCGTCAGGCCGTGCATGTAACCGGACTTGACCGGCAGTTCGATGACATTACCGGCTGCGTCCTGGAACACGCCGAGCATGCCAACAGACATTTTCATCTGTGAGATGTTACCGCGAGCACCAGAGGTAATGGCGATGGCCATGGAGCCATCCTGATCCTGCATTTGCTCTGACAGGAGGTTCTGTACACGGGTGTCGACTTTGGTCCAGTTCTCGACCGTCAGCCGGTGGCGCTCATCGTCGGTGATGAAGCCCTGCTCAAACTGATCGGAGATACCTGCACTGCGTGTCTCACCCTCCTTAATGACGTCCTTGAGGCCCTTGATTGGCTCGAAGTCACCCATGCCCATGCTGAGGCCAGACATGGTAGCGTAACGGAAGCCGAGGTCCTTGAGGTTGTCGGCAATCTCGGCAGTTTTTTCTTGGCCATACTGCTGATAGACAGCGGCCATGACCTTTTGCAGACGCTTTTTGGTCATCGCTTCGTCCTGATAGGCGAAGTCTTCGGGGAAAATCTCATTGAAGTACAGGCGGCCAAGGGTGGTGTCACGCACTTCACCCCGGAACGGCACGCGAATGCGACTCTGGAGCTTGATGATGCCACCATCGAACGCCATCGAGGCTTCGTTGAGGCTGGAGTAGACTTTCACCTCGGCATTTTCGCCCGGACGTTCGTACGTCAGGTAGTAGCAGCCGAGCACGATATCCTGTTCGATGTGCAATATCGGCGAACCGTCAGCTGGCTTCAGTAGGTTGCGGTTGGCAGACATAATGTCGCGGGCTTCAGCCTGGGCGGCATCGCTGAGCGGCAAGTGGACGGCCATCTGGTCACCATCGAAGTCGGCGTTGAAGCCCTTACAGACGAGCGGGTGCAGCTGGACAGCCCGGCCTTCAATCAGCACTGGCTGGAACGCCTGGATGCTGAGTCGGTGCAGTGACGGCGCACGGTTCAGTAGGACGTACTTGCCCTTGATGACTTCGTCGAGCGCATCCCACACTTCCGTCTCACCGGTTTCAATCATACGCGTAGCAGAGCGAATGTTGTGGGCCTGCTCGCGGGCGATGAGCTCGCCAATGACGAACGGCTTGAACAGTTCGAGCGCCATCATCTTTGGTAGGCCGCACTGATTGATCTTGAGTTCCGGACCGGCTACGATAACCGAGCGGCCCGAGTAGTCGACACGCTTACCGAGTAGATTCTGGCGGAAACGTCCCTGCTTGCCTTTCAGCATGTCACTGAGGCTTTTCAGACGACGACGCTGACCGGTAGCGGCCACGGCGCGGCCACTGCGAGCGTTATTGTTATCGATGAGTGCATCGACCGCCTCTTGCAGCATACGCTGCTCGTTACGACGGATAACTTCTGGTGCATTAAGCTCAATCAGCTTCTTCAGACGGTTGTTGCGGTTGATGACGCGGCGGTAAAGGTCATTGAGGTCGCTGGTCGCGAACCGACCGCCGGTGAGCTGCACCATCGGGCGTAGATCCGGAGGAATGACCGGCAAGATGCTAATACACATGCTTTCGGGTTTAATCCCAGCGCGCTCCATGCTTTCCAGCAGTCGCAGTCGCTTCATCAGTTTCTTCTTGCGCTGACCCTTGGCTTCTTCGGCCTCTTTGGTTAGGTCAGCAATCAGCTGACCGAGATCGATGTCTTCCAGTAAGTCTTTCAGCGCGGCACCACCCATACCCACGGTAACCATATCGCGCAGTTCACGTGGCAGGTTGCGGTAGTCAGTTTCGTTCATGAGGCTCAGTTTGACCAAGCTGTCGAGTTGGCCCTTGAGCAGCTCCCAGTCTTTATCGAGCGCTTCGAGCTCTTTGGTTTGTGCCTCGGCGAGCGCCTTCACATCGGCACCTTCGGCCTCGGCTTCCTTCTCATAGCGTAGTTTGATGGCCTGTTGAGCAGCTTGCCACTCGGCCTCTTTGTCGGCGCGGTACTGGTCACGGGTACTAACATCGACCGATTTAATGACGTAGCTCGCAAAGTACGCGATACGCTCGAGATTCTTCACCGTCATGCCGAGCAGTAGCCCCACCGCGCTCGGTGTACCGCGCAGGAACCAAATGTGCGCCACTGGGACGGCCAGGCTGATGTGTCCCATGCGCTCGCGGCGAACGATACTGCGCGTGACCAACTCGCCGTTCTTATCAACGGCAGCTTCACGGCTACGGACACCCTTATACTTGGCATCGTGCGGGTTAATATCTTTTACTGGGCCGAAAATGCGCTCGCAGAAGAGCCCGTCGCGTTCCGGCTTTTGGGTGCGGTAGTTAATGGTTTCGGGCTTCAGGACCTCGCCGTAGCTCCAGTCCTCGATGTCTCGACTGCTCGCGACTGCGAGTCGCACTGCGTCAAAATCGGCAATATTCGTTCCGTAAGAATAGCGTCGCATAATTTACGCCTCCTCCCCTTCGTCAGTGTCTGTCATGTCGTCGTCTCCATCGGCTCCATCGGTCGTGGCCGCCACAAAGGCGCCATCGGTTTCGAACTCTTCAACGACCGGTTCGCCATTAGTGTCTTCGAATTCGAAGCCCTGACTGGCCGCTTCCTCTTCGGTCACGTCAACATCAGAAATCGCGGAAGTCGGTGCCTCAACCTTGGACGGATGGGTTGCTTCCTCATGAATGTTGGTGGCAAGGACGGCTTCAGCGTCGACGACCTGGTCGGATGTAACGAGGTCAACTTTCAGACCGAGACCTTGCAGCTCCTTGACGAGCACATTGAAGCTTTCCGGCACCTTTGGACCGACAATTTCGGTTTTCTTGATGATGCTTTCGTAGGCTTTGCTGCGACCGTAAACATCATCGGACTTGATAGTTAGCATTTCTTGTAGTGTATTGGCAGCGCCGTAAGCTTCCAGAGCCCACACTTCCATTTCACCGAAGCGCTGGCCCCCGTTTTGGGCCTTACCGCCGAGCGGCTGTTGGGTGACCATGGTGTACGGTCCGGTCGAGCGGGCGTGAATCTTATCCGCTACCATGTGATTGAGCTTGATCATGTACATGCTCCCGACGGTAGTGCGCTCCTTGTAGGCGCCTCCAGTGCGGCCATCGTACAGCTGCTGTTTGCCGTCTTCCGGCAGGCCAGCTTCCTTGAGTAGACTCTGAATTTTCTGGATCGGTACACCATTAAATGAAGGGCTGGCAACTTTCATGCCGAGCGCCCTGGCCGCCATGCCAAGGTGGGTTTCGAACAATTGACCGATGTTCATGCGGCTCGGCACGCCGAGCGGGTTCAGCACGATATCAACCGGAGTTCCATCCTCCATGAACGGCATGTCTTCGACGGGCAGAATGCGAGCGATGACGCCCTTGTTGCCGTGCCGACCTCCGAGTTTGTCTCCTACACTAATTTTGCGCATTTGAGCAACGAATACCTGAATTTGCATGAGTACGCCAGCCTTAAGCTCGTGACCGTTCTCACGACTGAAGACTTTGGCCCCAACGACCTTGCCGTGTTTACCATTGCTCATGCGCTGTGAGGTATCGCGAACTTCTTTGGCCTTTTCGCCAAAGATAGCGCGCAGCAGGCGCTCCTCAGAGCTAAGTTCCTGCTCGCCCTTCGGCGTGATTTTACCGACCAGAATGTCACCTGGGTGCACCTCGGCGCCAATACGGACGATGCCGTCATCATCGAGATGCCGGAGGGCGTCTTCGGATACGTTCGGGATGTCACGGGTGATGATTTCGGGACCTAACTTGGTCTCACGCACCTCGATCATGTAGTCAACAATGTGCACAGACGTCAGCGTATCGTCTTCGACGAGTTTGCGACTGATGATGATAGCATCCTCGAAGTTGTAGCCAGCCCAGGGCATGAATGCTACAACGAGGTCCTTGCCAAGTGCCAGTTCGCCGCCAGCGATACTCATACCCTCGGCAAGTGCGTCACCAGCCTTAACTTTGTCGCCAGTGTTGACCACAACCGCTTGGTTGATACTGGTACCTTCATTACTCCGTACAAAGTGCTGTGGCGTATAGGTCACGCTGCGGTCTTTGTACTTCACAACGACCTGATTTGCGTCGGCCTTGGTAACCTCACCAGCCGCTTCAGCGACGATGAGCTGACCGGTGTTGTGAGCAGCTGCCGCCTCAACACCGGTGCCCACAATGGGGTTTTCCGGCTTGATAAGCGGCACGGCTTGACGCTGCTGGTTACTACCCATCAGTGCACGGTAGACGTAGTTTTTCTCGATGAATGGGATGAGTCCGGCGCTGGTACCAATGATCTGGTTTTGCGCGGCGTCGACGTGAGTTACATCCTCACGATCAACCGTAGCGGATTTGAGTCCGGCGCGCGCGCTCACACGCGTTTCAACGAACCGGCCAGTTTTGTCAGTCGGCACGCCGGCACCAGCGATAACAGCTTGCTCTTCGTCGGCGGCATCGAGGTACACGAGCTCATCAGTGACTTTGCCTTTGACGACTTTACGGTACGGCGTTTCGATAAAGCCGTAATCATTAACCCGGGCGAAATTAGCGAGATTTAGTACCAGGCCGACGTTTGCGCCCTCAGGCGTCTCCACAGCACAGATACGGCCGTAGTGCGTCGCATGTGCGTCGCGTACTTCGAAACCAGCGCGTTCGCGGCTGAGGCCGCCCGGACCCATCGAGCTCAGGCGGCGCTTGTGCGCCAGCTCGCTGAGTGGGTTGATTTGATCCATAAACTGGCTAAGCTGAGAGCTCGCAAAGAATTCGCGGACTGCAGCAACGACTGGCCGGGCATTGATGAGCTGACCTGGCTGGACGGTCTCGATTTCGCTCATGCTCATACGGTCCTGGGTATTGCGTACCATGCGCAGTAGGCCGATGCGGAACTGGCGCTGGACGAGCTCACCGACCATCTTGATGCGGCGATTACTTAGGGAGTCGATGTCGTCACCCGGCTCTTGCGTGACATTCATGCGGATGAGCTCGGCAATGATAGCCACCAGGTCTTCGAGCCGCATGACGCGGTTTTCGACCGTATTCGCCACATCCAAGTTCAGACGCTTGTTAATCTTGTATCGGCCAACACGGCTAAAATCGAACCGTTTGAAATTGTAAAACATGTTTTCCAGTAGGCTGCGGGCATTATCGACGGTGGCGAGGTCACCTGGGCGCAAGCGGCGATAGACCTCGATGAGCGCTTCGGCATGACCCTTGCTCGGGTCTTTTTCGAGCGTTGCCTCGAGAAAACCGTCCTTGGCCAGGTCAACGCTGTGAAAAGTCTCTTTCATCTGGGCTTCGGTCATACCGAGTGCCCGTAGTAGCGTTGTAACGGGGATTTTGCGCTTGCGATCGATCTTGACATACATCGCGCCACCAGCCGATGTTTCGAACTCTAGCCAAGCGCCGCGGCCGGGAATGACCTTGGCACTGTACAGATTGCGGGTACCATGGAGCTCTGCCGTATAAAAAACGCCAGCTGAGCGGATTAGCTGGCTCACAACGACACGTTCTGCGCCATTAATAACGAACGTGCCGCGCGCGGTCATCCACGGGTAGTCGCCGAGGTAGATTTCTTGCTCCTTGACTTCGCCGGTGACTTTATTGGTCAGCTCGACGGTCGCCTTGAGCGGTGCCTCGTAGCTGACATTGTTTGCTTTGGCCTCCGCCTCGCTTAGCTTCGGCTCCTCGAAATGGTACTGTTTGAACACCAGGCTCAGTTTGGTCCCGGTGTAGTCGTCTATCGGGCTGATTTCGGCCAGTAGCTCGCCCAGTCCTTCATCGACGAGCCACCCAAATGATTTGTTTTGGTGGTCTACCAGGTTCGGCAGTGCGAGGCCACTATCTTGGCCGTCACCATCCGTAAAGTAGACGCGTGTTGTCTTCTGTGCAGCTTGTGCTTTCGCCATACGCGTGTATAACTCCTTCGGAGTGTAGGTGGCAAACGGTAGAGAGCAAGTAGGGGTCGCTGTCTACGTTCGCCTTGTAATAATATATTTGTCCAGCCCTGTTAGGGGGTGGTTTTTCACTATAAGTTTCCGCCGGCGTCCCCATATGCCAACTACTACCTACTAGCTACTTTTCGCTGAAGCTACCTAAGCGGGAGATTTTGGTGCTTAACTGCGGATTGGCGCCACGTCTACAGCACAAGCCCAACTTACACTACTTCTTAGTGAGAAATATTACAGACTTTTGCAAGCCGAGTCAAGAGGGAGGTTGTTACGCCTTCGGCGGGGTAGTGATGACCCTATCGACCAGGCCGTATTTTTGCGCTTCGTCAGCCGTCATCCAGCGGTCACGTTCCATATCTTCATGGATCTTGGCCGGCTTCTGGCCAGTGTTTTTCGCCATAATTTCCTCGAGCAGTTTCTTGACGCGAAGACTTTCACGCAGGTCAATTTCCTGGTCAGTCACTTTGCCACGGGTGCCACTCGACGGCTGGTGAATCATCACCGTACTATTAGGCAATAGGAAGCGCTTGCCCTTACTGCCACTGCTCAGCAGAAAGGCGGCGGCCGATGCCTGCACGCCGATGCCAACTGTCTGGACATCGTTGGTGATGTACTGCATGGTGTCGTAGATGGCTAGCGCGTCGTACACACTCCCGCCGGGGCTGTTTATATACAGGTATATATCTTTCTTTGCGTCTTCGGCCTGCAGAAAAAGCAGCTGCGCCACAATAAGGTTGGCCGTCAGTTCGTTGATCTCCGAGCCAACGAAGATGATGCGGTCTTTGAGAAGGCGGCTATAAATATCGTAGGCCCGCTCGTAGCGGCCTTCGTTTTCGATAACAGTAGGAACAAGTACACTCATAGCAAAAACCTTTCATCGTTATGATTTTATAATACCGAAATTAGCACTCTGGTGTCAAGAGTGCTAACTCGCATCATTCTCACTTTTCTATCAAGAAGTAGCGTACGAAATCAGCTTGGCAATGGTTTGTTCGGTCAACATGCGGCTCAGAATATCGCGCTGGTTTTCCGTCTTGTCGAGTTCGGCCCGCATTGCAGCATCCTGATACTGTTTTTTAAGCTCCTTCAGCCGCTCGTCCAGTTGCGCCTGAGATACCTGTATATTTTCACGCTCTGCGACCTCGCCAAGCGCCAGGCCTGTTTTTATACGGATAGTTGCCTGCTCGCGCTGACCCTCGCGGTGTTCTTCCTCGGTCTTGCCCTCGGCCTTTAGGTGCTCTTGCCAGGTCTGGCCGCGGTAGATAAGGTTGCGTTTTTCGTCCTCATCCATGCGGTCCATTTCTTGCTCGATGAGGGTTGCCGGTATCTGGACGGTGGTCTTTTCGGCCAACTGACTCAGCACCTGGTTTTCGAGCAATTGCTGCGCCTGCCGCTCCTTTTCGGCCTCAAGCTGGCGACGAATGTCGGTCTTGAGTTCGTCTAGTGTTTTGAAAGGTCCAAGGCCCGCTGCGAAGGTGTCGTCGAGCTTCGGAAGCGTCACGGCCTTGACCTGTTTGACTGTGACGGTAAATGTGACCTTTTTATGCTGCAGTTCGGCAGCCGGGTAGTCTTTCGGGAACGTCACGGTAAACGTTTTTTCCTCGCCCGTCTTCATGCCGATAATTTCGGGTTCAAACCCGGGGATAAAGGCACCGCTGCCGAGCACCAGTGGATACTCACTGCCACTCGCACCACTGATTGATTCCTTCGTTTTGGCATCTACACCGGCAAAATCGATTGTTACTTCGTCGCCGCTGCCTGCTGCCCGCTTAACTTCTTTTTTATCAGCACTGCGACCGCGCAGTTCAGTGAGCACGGTTTCGATATCGGCAGCTGTCACTTTCTCGACGGTCTTTTGCGCCTTGAACTTCGTATAATCCGGTAGTTTCACGTCGCCTACCACCTCAACCGCCGCGGTAACCTCCAGGGTTGTGAACGGCACAAATTTCGTCACGTTTACTTCTGGCTGGGCGACCGGACGTAGCCGCTCCTGGGTCACCGCCGCGCCGTAGAGCTCATTGATAACCCGCTCGATAACGGTATTTTGTAGGAGCTGCTGATCGACAACTTTTTCGACCATGGCAGCTGGGGCATGGCCCTTGCGAAAGCCGGCCAGTTTGAGATCTTTGGCGAGTTCCTGCAGCGCCGCTTCTTTGGCGACTTGCAATTGGTCAGTTGTCGCCGCCATGGTTAGTTCGACGCTAGTAGGGGTGAGTTGCTTCTTGGTCATCTGCATAACACCGCAGTGTAACAGATTAGGTGATGATTTTCCAGAGAACGATGAGACTCACAATCGCCCACACGAGCTCGACTATCCAGAGCCAGGGACCAGTTTTCCACTGAATGCGGCCGTGGAAGCGCCAGAACCACCACGTGTCTTTCGGGTCGACTCTATTTCGTTTGACATCCAAAAAGCGCGGCACCGACAGCAGGTCAGGGCTAGCCCCAAGAAAAGCGGCTAGGCAAATAACGAACCAATCGGCCGGGTGCACCACCCAGACAGCGGCAACCAGCGCGGCACATACCACGAATCCACCAATAATCTGCACCTGCAGAAACAGGCGAGAATTTATCCGCGATTCATCCGTGTCGCCCGGCACATCGTAGTGTGGCAAGGCATCGAGCACGAAGTGCGATAGAAATGCCAGAGGCAACGCTAGCCAGGGGTTCGGAATAACGGCTCCGATGATCGCACCCGTCAGTGCATGATTTGGTGCTGTCATAGATCGAGGTCGTCGGGTTCACCCACTGTCTCCAAAAGATGCACCGCGTGGCGACGGCGATGATCGCGCAGCATGGCGACGATACGTTCGCGGCTGTGCACTTCCTCGGCGCCAGTAGCCAAATTTTTCAAGCGATAACGGTCATCTTGTAGCTCGGCGTCGCCGATGAAAATAGCATGGTCGATGCCCTTCTTGACCGCAGTTTTGATTTGTTTATCCAATTTGCGACCAGTCATATCGACAGCCAGCTTCATTCCTTCGGCTCGCCAGGTATCGAGCACCCGCTGTGCCCGCTCATACGTGTTATCACCAAGTAGCACAATGTAGGCGTCGGCTCCCGTAGGTAGGTCCGGCAGCAGCTTATGCGATTCAAGGAAGTTCTGAAGGGTAACATCGCCCATACCAAAACCAACCGTCGGCACCGGCTCGACACCAAACATGCCCACCAAGCCATCATAACGGCCACCACCAAACATAGCCCTGCTGTTCTCGGGATCGGTATCGAACACCTCGAACACAATATCGGTGTAGTAATCAAAACCACGCATGAGCGTCATATCGAAACGCACATTGGTGACGTGCGAGGCGTCCAGCAGGTCACTCAGTTGTTTCAGCTCCAGCACAGATGGCAATGCCTCAACGCCGAGCGGCAAATCATTGAGCTTTTCCGCCCTGAGTATCTCGAGCAGTCGGTCCAGTACCCCGGCCTCACGCTGCGTCGGCGTCAAGAGCGCATCAGCCTGTGCCAGGAAGCTTTCCTGCTCCATTTTGTGCATGCGGTCGATGAGTCGTACCAGTGTCTCCTGCTGCGTACTACTCAGACCCAGGTATTCGCCGAGGAGCCAATCCGTTAGTTTACGGCTATTGACCCGGATGGTGTACATATCGGCCTTGGCACCATACGCTTTCAGAATACGGTCGGCTACCAGGATTATCTCGTGATCGGCTTCAACTCCACGAACACCGAATATATCGACATTCAGCTGCCAAAATTCACGGAGTCGGCCACGCTGCATGCGTTCGTAGCGCCAGAGATTCGGGATACTATACCACCGGAGCGGGTACGCCAGCTCCTGGCGGCGGGCGGCCACCATCCGGCTGACACTCGGTGTCATCTCGGTGCGGATCGTCACACTACGCTCGCCTCGATCGGCAAAAGTATAGGTCTGCTCGTCGATGATTTCTTGATTGCCTTTGGCCAGAAAAAGGTCGGTCGGTTCGAGAATGGGCGCATTATATGCTTCATAGCCGAAAGCCTCGCAGACTTCGCGCATTTTGCCAAACATATAATCCTGCAGGCGCTTATCTTCGGGGTAAAAATCCCGTGCGCCCTTATACGGCTGAGTTGCTAGCGTCATATGTTTCTCATTATACAGGAGGTACGTGAAACTTTATCTATAGATGGAAGATGGCAGGTAGCAGGAATGGCCCCCTGGAAGCTCGTGGCTTTAGGCATTGTCGGTCTTCACAATCCCTCAAGGCTGTTATTAGATACTACCCTAACTATTATCATGCCCATGGGCACTATGGAGATCTCTCGGCTGCGCTCGAGGCAGCAAGTCAAGTCAACTATACGTCGAGCCTAGAACTGGTTCCAGAGGTACTGGTTGGTGACTTCGTGGTGATAGAGTATCTCGGCGTCTTTTATAGATGTACCGAGCTCGCGCGGATTTCGGTACGCGGCGGCTAGCTTATACTGGACATACTTCTCTTTGGTGTCCTCACCGAGCAGTTTGTTCATGAGGTCGCTCGTACGAAAGAGCCGGATAGCATCATTGATGTTGCCGGGCAAAAAGCGGAGCCGCTGCCGCTTATCGGCATTCGTTTTCGGCAACTTGTCCTCGAGGCCAGTGCGTAAAATGGCATAAAGCAGCAGGTACGGGTTGGCGTCTGGCGCGACCGAGCGGATTTCGATGCGAGCAGTGCGCTCATTGCCGAGCGGCACGCGTATCATCGAGCCGCGGTCATTGGCCGAGACTTTGATTTGGTTGGGTGCCTCGAAATTGGGATCAAGTCGGCGGTAGGCATTGACGCTGCTATTGAGGATGAGGCAGAGCTCTGAGGCACGGCTTAGGAGTTTGTCGATGAAGCTCCAAGCCAAATCGGACAGTCCGTCGACGCCCTTCTTGTCATAGAAAACGTTACGGCCGTTTTTTGCCAGCGAGAAATTGGTGTGCATGCCGCTGCCATTGAGACCCTGGATTGGCTTTGGCAAGAATGTGGCGGTCAGACCCATGCTGTCCGCGATTTGGCGGCACACGAGCTTATAGAGCAGCACCTGGTCGCAAGCCCGCACGGCATCGGTGTACGAATAATTGATCTCGAACTGCGACGGCGCGACCTCTGGGTGATCTTTTTCGTTCTTGAAGCCGAGCGCCCGCTGCACCTCGGCCGTCGCGTCGATGAACGCACGGAGTTTATCCATCGGCAGTGAGTGAAAATAGCCGCCGGTACTGATGAGCCGAAAGCCCTCACTCGCGCTGAAATTCTGCTCGGCATCGACACCATCGAGCAGGAAGCCCTCCAGCTCCGGCGCCATGTACGCCTCGAGTCCCTGCGACTCCTTAAGCTCGGCGGCATACCGCTGCAAGCGGCCACGGAAATCCGCTTCGTACGGCTCCAGATTACGCCCGGCCACATTGGCGAAGACGAGCACCTTGCCCGCCCCAAACACGTCAGCCGGCAAATATGTGAAGCTCGTCCAGTCGACGAGCAGCCGCAGGTCAGACTCGTTCAGCTCGCTGAAACCGCGTATCGATGAGCCGTCAAAGGTAAGATTTTCGAGTGAATGCAGGAAGAAGTTTTTATCGTAGTCCAGCATGTGCAGCCGGCCTTCGATGTCGCAGAAACTGACCGTCACGGCCTTGATGTACTTCTCTTTCGAAAGCGCCGCGGTGTGCTCTTTCTGAGCTGTAGCCGGGTCCGTGAGACTCCGCGCATGGAGGTTGAGCTCCTCCAGTTTGTCATACGAAAGCTCCAGGAACTGTTTGAGTGGTTTGGCTGTATCCATCACATCCTCCGCGTTATATATACTAAATTATGCGCTGACTAAACTAATTGTCAATGTATTTATAATAATTAGATAGCTATTAAAGACTAATCTTAATTTCGAGCAAACTATAATGGTCGGGCAAGACCCGACCATTTTCTTAGTACAGATGAGAAGACTCAACTCACGCATTCCAAGGTGTTATTCCAGGGGGACACCTTGGAATAACACCTTGGAATAATTTAAATAATCACCTATGTACTTCGTTTACCTCGGAGTGACCACAACAACCATGCCCGGGTAGGCAAAGTTGTAAACCCGCTGAGCGAACTTGTAGTTACTTAGCCCGATGCAACCATGACTGTACTGGTAGCCAGTCTGTGCGAACTCGGCGCTGTAGTGGATACCCTGACCGCCGCTAAACTGCACAAAGAAAGGCATATTCACCCCATAAAGTGTGCTCACCGGGTTGATCTGTTTATAACCTACTGCGTGGACACCATTGCGTGTCTTCCACGGTCCGGTGCCGTCTGACGCCACGCCGCCGAAGCGGGCCCTACCAGAGCGAACGACCTGACCATCTTGCACTATGATGACTCGGCCCTGCGCCTTGCTCGCGCAGATCATCGGCCCGCTGTAGCCCTGGCATTCCTTTG
The DNA here is from genome assembly GCA_964459795.1 of uncultured Candidatus Saccharibacteria bacterium. GTDB lineage: Bacteria > Patescibacteriota > Saccharimonadia > Saccharimonadales > UBA4665 > JAGXIT01. The sequence continues at coordinate 16,652 of CAYWOA010000011.1, forward strand.
GCAGGTAAGCTTTGGCAGACACCGGTGAAGCCGGAAGCAAGCCTAGAAGCACAAACAATATTGCCAGTAATACCCGTTTCATGGAGTTTCCTTTCCTTGTCTGGGTGAAAAAGCTGCGTATATTAAATACACTACTGATAATTTTGTCAATTATAAATTGGTGCGGATGAGAGGACTTGAACCTCCACGGGTTGCCCCACTGGCTCCTAAAACCAGCGCGTCTACCATTTCGCCACATCCGCATATCTTGCACGTCTATAGTGTAAATGAACATCCGTTGTCGCCAGTGCCACTGGGTCACGTTCCGCGACCCCGTCGCCACATCTTTGCAAACAAGTTTGCAAGAGTGGACTCCCTTGCGAACTGCCACCGGCAGTTCTCACCTAAAACCAGCGTGTCTACCATTTCACCACATCCGCTCGTCCAAGCGTACGTTCCTGCCTCGTCTGTCTATAAGACGGAGCTTCGGCTTAGAACTACGCTTGTCCTCTAAAAACTTCACTGTAGTCGCATACGCTCCTTGGATTGAAGTTTTTGTGGGGATAAGGGGTATTTTACTGAGTTTTGCGGTAAAAAACCAGCGTGGCATCGCCGTAGGATTTTTCGGATAGTTTTTCCATCTCGCCTGGCAGCACTAGCCGAGCCGTCGGCGGCAACGAATAGACGAGGACGCCGCCCGGTTTGACAACTTTCGGCAGTGCATCAAGCGTTTTATACTGCAAATCGTCATAGGGCGGATCAGCGATCACGATGTCGAACTGGCCATTGGTGCGGTTTAGCCAACTGTGAACGTACATCTTGTGCACCGTGACTTGATCGCCTAGATTTAAGACCCGAATATTGTCTAAGATGACATTGTAGGCCGTTTTGTCCGCCTCTATCGCCAGGGCGCTGGCGGCGCCCCGACTGATGGCTTCGACGGCCAGAGCGCCGCTACCGGCATAGGCATCCAGCACCGTTAAACCCTCGACATCACCAAGCGCATTGAAGATAGCACCGCGCGCCTTTTCGCTCATCGGGTGCGTGCGGTGGCCGCGCGGGCTGTCGAACGTTCGGCCGCCTAGCGCGCCGGCTATGACTCTCACGACCGTTTTCGCTCCGCTTCTTCGCACGCGCTCTGCCATATATACGCCACTGTTGATACGATAATCGGCACAAGTTCGCGGCGCACGCGGCGGGCAATGCCTGGTGTCCAGCCAGCAGCATAAAACTGCTCGTACAACTTCAGGTCAGCAACGGCAGTGGCTTGTGTCCGAAAGTACGTGAGGTAGTTTGTATCCTTCGGCACCGGCAGCAGCTTGAGGCGGCTAAAGCGCAGCGGCAAGATGACCAGAGCCACCCCCGCCTCGAAAGCGATGTGTGTTGCCAGCAAACCCTTGTCGCCCCACATATCCCAGTTATTGCGCAGTTTTTCACGCATTGTACTGCCTCGCATGACGAGCTTCTCTTTCGCGGTAGTGCGCGTTTCGATGCCCTGGCCGCCGCGCAGCCGTTGCAGTTCCTGCTCGTACGGGTAGTGGTGCGCCGGCGTCAGGCCATCGACAACGGCGTGCGCTAGCCAGGCAGCTTCGAAACTGACCTTTGTATCATCACCGTCCAGCAGCGCCTGAACGATGTTATTGTGGTGATCCGCAATGATATCGAGCAGCTTTGTATCGGCCGTGTCGTACGGATCGTAAAAGTGCCACGGCTCATCCTGTGCCGGCGTCTTGCGCTTGATAGCGTCTGGGCCGTTATGCCCCTCGAACTGGAGAATCTGCAGAGTACGCGGGAACAGTGCATCGAGCTGTGGGCTCAGCGATTCACTCAGGCGGCGGCGAGCCAGGCGGTCAAGCTTTTGGTGCGCGCCAAACCACCGGTCGAGCGTCCGCAACTGTTTGAGGGTACTGCCGGAATACATACGTTTATTTTACATGTACCAATTAGTCATTTGTGCATTGTAGAGCGGCTGGCGCTCTGATTCCTGATTCCTAGTTACTATTTACTAATTCAGGTTGGTGACGGCGCGAAGCCTGGTGACCCGCGCGTGTAACTCCGGATATTGTAGCAAATCTTCGCCCCGTTCCAGGCACCGCTCGGCCGCGTGGCGTGCCTCGGCGATGAGCTGCGTGTCAGAGAGTCGAACGACTCGCAGGTCAAGTGCGCCGTGCTGCAGTGCGCCGTAAATGGCGCCTGGCCCACGAATATCCAGGTCGAGCTCAGCCAGACGAAACCCATCATCGCTGGCAGCGATAGCCCGTAGCCGCTTGCTGGGCGGTTTGCTATCATCGAGCAACAGATAGCAGTAGGCCTGGTGCCCGCCCCGACCGACACGGCCGCGCAATTGGTGCAACTGCGCCAGGCCAAATCGCTCGGCCGATTCGATGACCATGACGCTGGCGTTCGGCACATCCACCCCAACCTCGATAACCGTCGTCGCCACGAGTACATCGAGTTCGTGCGATACAAACGCCTGCATGACTGCTTCTTTCTCTGCCGCCTTGAGCTTGCCATGGAGCAGTCCTAGCCGCAAACCATTCAGTTGCTTCTTTCGCAGTTCGTCATAGACCGTCTCCGCTGACCGCGCACCGAGACTATCCGACTCAGTGATAAGCGGGCAAACGACAAACGCCTGACGGCCCTGCTCGATCTCGCTGCGGACAGTCGTATACATTTCATCCCGTTTCGCGGCACTGATCAGATCGGTCTGTATAGCTTGCCGCCCGGCGGGTTTTTCGCGCAGCAGTGAAATATCGAGCTCACCATAGAGGGTAAGCGCCAAGCTGCGTGGTATGGGCGTGGCCGTCAGGCTCAGCACATGGGGCATGTGACCGGCCTTCGCCATCAGGCTTTTGCGCTGCTCGACCCCAAAACGGTGCTGCTCATCGACAATAATGAGGCCAAGCCGGTGCATATCAACCTTCTCTTGGATAAGGGCATGAGTGCCGATGACGAATTTCGCGCCTGAGCTCTCTAGAAGCCCTAGGACACGTTTTTTCTCCGTGGCGGTGATTGCACCTATGAGCAGCTCTGGTCGGATCCCAAATGGTTCCATGAGCGTTAGCAGCGTGGCGGCGTGCTGCCGAGCCAAGATTTCTGTTGGTGCCATGAAGGCCACCTGGTAGCCTTCCTTGATAGCCATGAGTGCAGCCATGGCGGCTACGACTGTTTTACCGGAGCCGACATCGCCCTCGACCAGCCGATTCATCGGATGTTTACCCTCCATATCCTGGTAAATCTGCCAAACAACCCTCCGCTGGTCGTCAGTGAGCTGGAATGGCAACTTGGACACGAAGCTGCGGGCGAGTGCGGCATCGAATGGAATGGCCAGCGACTGCTCGGCGGCATTTTCCTGGCGGTTCAGCAGACTGGCGAGACTGAGCTCTAGCACCTCCTCAAAGCCGAGTCGCCGCCGGGCGGCCTCGAGCTGCTCCCGTGAGTCCGGGTAATGCATAGCCTCGATGGCGGCCGCTCGCGATAGGAGCTTGTTCTCTGTTACCATCCACACCGGCAACGTCTCTGGCAATTGCCGCATCATAGCCACGCAGGCACCGATAAGTTTGCGAATCTGGTTGGAGCTAACCACCTTTGATTGGCGATACACGGGAATAATGCGTGCCGTATTCAGCGGAAAATCCTTCACCAGTTCAGCGCTTGGATTCATGAGCTGAAAACGCTGGTGGCTGAGCTCGTACTGTCCACTTAAGTAGTAGTCATGGCCGATTTTCAGCGCGGCAGCCCGATACGGCTGGTTAAACCATATCACCCGCACACTCCCGGTGTCGTCGCTCACGACGGCTTCGGTGATGTGCATACCGCGGCGGACATAGCGGCCAGTTGCCTGTTTCACGGTAGCCTTGATGGTGGCTGCGCCTGGCCGTAAGTCACGCACCGCCGACACCTCAGAGTAGTCCTCGTAGCGACGCGGCAGGTAGTCGAGCAGGTCGAACACCGTGCGAATGCCGAGCTGCCGTAGGCCCCCGGCCATAGCCGGTCCCACGCCCTTCACCACCTCGATGTCATCGGTAAGATTCACGCTTACTATGGTAGCACGGGAGAAATGTGACCCGTGGGGGAGGTAGAAAGCAGAATTGAAGAGTGCAGGATGGAGCAGGTAGCATGGGAAGCAGAATGAAGAATGAAGAATGAAGAATGAAGAATGAAGAATGAAGAATGAAGAATGGGGATTGTAGTAGGTAGTAGGTAGTAGGTAGTAGGTAGTAGGTAGTAGGTAGTAGGT
>CAYWOA010000012.1:0-20139 GCA_964459795.1 uncultured Candidatus Saccharibacteria bacterium
CATTACGTACGAGTCTTACTTGGTTACCAGATGGGGAGGGTTTCGTGATTCAGGTACCGGGTAGTTGCATTATAATAATATACGTGGTATAGTATATTACATGATTTACGAAGCCGTTCCCGGACCTTTCGGGGTTGTACAGTCCGAATATCGCTGGGCTCGCCCACTGATTTCCAACCCATATGATCAACGTGACCTTGATAGCTTTGTGGAAGCAACCCTGGCAGACAGCTGCTCCGCAACAGGAAATGATCACGAATATTATGGCTTGCCCGACATGGATGTACCCATCATCGGCTGGCGTGATCTCGCACGAGCAGTGCGCAGGTCGCCAGTGCTACGAGACAAGAGCCCCGAAGATATCGAAGATACACTCCTGAAATTCGTGCCAGGTAGCATCGAGACGCTGTGTGGACCCCAGCGCATTCGCCCATTCGTGACGCCAGTGGAAAAGGCAGGGCTTGTTAATCTCGGCGTCGAGTTCACTTCGGGGCCTATTTCCGAAGAAAGAGATCAGCTTTATCAAGGACTGACACGTGGTAGTGGCCACCGGCTTTCGCCCGTGGCCATATCTCCTTTTCAAAACGTCAGCAAAATTGTGCTCATTAGTGGTGTAGACCCACAAAACGAAGGACACCTTATCGATGCGTTTCATACTGGTGCGGAGCATTTTACAGGACGCGTAGCACTCGGCGAAGCACAACTCGTCTTTGGTCACGAGCCAAACCACGCCCGGGCGATGGTATAACTGGGGCCGATAGGCCGTTGGTGCCGATAGACCGTGCCTAAGCAACTCTCTATGTTCAATGTTTAGCTTCCACTAATTGCTTTCGCGGCTTTTGGATGTGAGGTGCGCGTAGTGCACCCGTGCAGTGTCAAGAGCTTATGGTGGGCAAGGAGGGAATCGAACCCTCAATCCACTAGGGAACACGATTTTGAGTCGTGCGCGTATACCAGTTCCGCCACTTGCCCTCCAGAAGAGCTTGACACGTATGAGCCGAGGGGGTGAATCGCCTGCCAATTCCATTCGCTGCGGCAAACATATCTATTTTTCAATGAACAACATGCATTGTCTACCGACTCCGCTCACTGCGGCGCAGGTAGCAGAACAGAGGTTATTGTACTATACTTAGTAGACGAAACGCGAGTGGGCGCGTGTTCATACACATACCGCACCACTGCCTTCGATACGATCAGACTATATGAGCGATAACCCGTTATTCCCGAATAATCCTATGAAGCCGCTGCCCGCTGACCAAGCAGCAGTGGAACTTATCCGTGCCAAGGTGGCGCGGGCGTACGGCGACGAACCATCAGCGACCGGCGAACTCGCTGAAGCCGCCCGTGAGCGCACGCCCAGCAAACACCAGCGATTCATCATGGAACTGAGTCAGGCGAATAGAAGCCTGGCCGAAATTCAGACCGAGTGGCACCACTACTACACACAGCTATCAGACGACGAGAAGCGCGAAGTGTGGGCTGAATTTTACGAGGCGAACCAGCACACTCCATACCAGAAACTGTTCCAAAAACAGCCGCCTATGGCTAGCCGTAGCCATCTGGCCGCGCCTGGTGCACAACTAGCCGCTGGGCCGCGGGTTCAGACATGCGAGGACGGTGTCGTCGTCGGAGATCATACACCGACTTCGATAGCGACCGAGCGGCCGCGGCGGCCAAAAAAGAATCGTACCATCCAAGTAGTGCGCCAGACGAAACTCGGTCGGCGCGTCGCCGATTCGGAGGCAGCCACCGAGGCTGCTCGCCTGAAGCGCCGCATCCAGGACAAGGTAAGCGCCAATGGAAGATTACGGGCCAGACACCACCTACAATCACTGCTATTCGGTGTCGGCATGGGGGCACTGGTGCTGCTCATATTGCTCTTCAGTTTCTTCAATGAGTACGTCATAGCACCGTTCATTCAGCCGAGTCGTACCGTGACCAATTCGCCAATTATCGTCAGCGACATGACCGCTGCTCAGGCTGCCACACCGACAGTGATCGTACCTTCCATTAACATTCAAATTCCCGTCGATTTTGGGCTCAATACGACTGCCGAAACGGCTATCGAGGATTCGCTCAATGATGGCGTCGTCCACTACGCCAGCACAGCCTATCCGGGTCAGAACGGCAATACAGCGCTCTTCGGTCACTCCAGCCAGAACATATTCAACAACGGCAAGTATAAATTTGCCTTTGTCGCACTACATCTCGTCAAGACCGGCGACATCTTCTACATCACCTACAATGGCAAGATCTACGCCTATCAGATATTTGCGAAGGAGATTGTTCCACCGACACAGGTAAGTGTGCTGAATGATACCAAGGGCAAACAAGCAACGGCTGTACTCATCACCTGTGATCCGCCCGGTTTCAGCACCAACCGGCTCGTTGTCTGGGGGGAGCAGATTAGCCCCAGTCCGACCACCAACAGTAATTCCAGCTTGACAACGGCTACAGACCCCGTGCAGCTCACGAGCAATGGACCAACGCTATGGACGAGGCTCTGGCGTGACATCGAGTTCTGGAACTAGCACCACCGGCTCCTGGCTTAAAGTAATCAGTGAATGCTATTTATCTATTTTTCGACCCGAAGCGCGGTCGAGGCCAGCTGCGGTGTTCCTGAGGTGCTGCGCTGGAGATTAAACACATACTCAAAGTTCGAGGCAAAGAATGGCTGATAATCGGACAAAGCAGCCTGGAGTAGCTGGGAATTGAGTCCATCGTAATCGAACACGTAGACCTTGCCGCCGCTGATGTATAAGATACGGTTGCCATCCATCCAGACAGCGTGCTGCTGTGGGCTGTCAAGCGGCTGGTTTTTTTCGTAGGCATATGTTCGGTCATTCTCAGCATCGTAGACCGCAAAATGCTGCCCGTTTTGCGCCAAGATAAATTGGGTACCGGCCGAAAAAGCAACGTACTGCGGCTCGGCAACCTTGAGAAAACGCGTGGCCACCGGCAGATCGGTCGTTTCGGCTAGCTTCTGGTCGAATGGGTTTTGGTAGATATAGACACCTTTTTGTGTGTCCGCCCCGAGCACCGCATACCAATCGCCTCCGTATTGTGCGATGTCAAGTAGATAGTGCGCTGCACCGGTCGGCAATTGACGCAGTACAATCGAGCGGCTGCCTTGCTGCAGCACCACACTGACAAAGCCATCCGTTTTCTTACCATTTGGTGGTGTATCGGTGACATAGAGCACTGTGTCATCACCAAACGTCTTGTATGCGATAACACTCTCGAGCCGACTCGACGTCGGGGCATCGCCCTCGAGCGCCGCCGTGTGCAGTGTTTTATCAGTCGTGCTGTAGACATAAAAAAAGGTGGGCTTTTTATTGAACAGTGTCAGTTCGTCGGTGGCTGCAAGCTTCAGCTCGCGGGTCAGGTTGCGACTTTCGGTGATATTCTGCCGGTCGACCATGATGTACTCCTGCGCGGCAGCACCAGCGGTCACGTAGCCGTGCTGTAACACGACGTGCCGGTTGTCATTCGACCATTCGATCAGTTTCCAGGTGTGTACGCCGTCACCAGCTGTGACAATACTAGTTGGAAGTGTGAGGTTCTGGGTAACCGGCCTTGCGGGGTCCTTGAGATCATAGCGCTTTAGAACCGTACTATTCGCCTGTTCGGTAACAAGAAGCCAGCGGCGGTCAGGGCTTTGTGTTGCGAGCGTTACGGCGCTACTGAAAGTAGACGCAGTCGTAGTCTTCAGCGTAGTCGGAAAAAGGAATGGGTAGTCAAAGCGCTGCACATCTCCGCCTAGCACATCGACATTTCGCTGCCAATCACGGTAGCCGTCGCGGGTAAGCCGGAAGGCGTAGCTACCGCTCTGGAGGTTAAATTTGGTATTGGTCTGGGCACTTTTACGCCGTCCATTGATGTGCACGCTGGCTCCAGAAGGCTGGCTCGACATAAAGACAAGCCCGCAGCGATCAACGGTACCAGTGCCATCAATACAGTAGCCGTCGGTGCTATAGAGAAGAATGATGCTAGTGATACCGATAGCAAGCGCCACCAAGCCATAGCCCAAAAAGAGGGCGATGCGAGTCATGCGTTCTTTTGCTGGGTCGAGAAAATCCATAATGAGGTAGCAAACAGTATACTCGACTTTGTCTCTATTGAACATCTTGAGAAAACACTTGCGTTTACTCAAACAAAAGCGGTATGATATCGGTGTACTTTGGACACAAGTGAAAGAAAACAGAAGGCGATAAAAATTCTATGGGGAAACAGGTCGTACAGGTGAATGGCAAAGCCTATGATGCGATCACGGGTCGGCGAATTGACGATGTCGTTGCGCCAAAGAAACCAGTGAAACATACTCCTGTCGCTGTGCCGGTTGTCGCCCCTGTCAAGAAACCGATAGCCGCCAAACGACAAGCTGCTCGCGAGACCAATCACGTCCAGGCTCACCAGCCAGAGCACGCCATCACGCTCATGCGACACGGCGTCAAGCGGCCCGAAGCAGGGCTCAAGAAGCAAGCTCATCCTCAGCACGAACTCATCCACGGTGACACCCAAACCATCACCGTGAGACATACCGCCGCAGCCATCGATCCCGCCAGACAGCAGCGTGCCAAGCAAACCGAAAGGCACGACCAGGTGCAACATTTTCAGGCTCCCGAACCGGTTAAGGCCACTCTAGCCGATGTGCCCGTCCGGCGCGCTCCGGTAGATAAGCCAGCCATAGAACCACCAGTTGCTCCGCCGCCGCTGCCGACAAACAAGCCGACCGATATGTTCGAGCAGGCTATCGAGAACGCAAATCATTACGTCGATGTTACCGCACGAAAGATACATCTCAAGAAAAAAGCGCGGCGGCACCTACTCAGCATGTCAGCAGGTACGCTCGCACTGATGCTGATTGCCGCCTTTGCCGTCTATCAAAATACGCCTGGTTTACAGATTAAAGTTGCGGGTATCAAGGCGGGTGTCGCGACTGCTACACCGAACTTTACAGCGAGCGGCCTTGCATACAATGGTACGCACGCTGACCAGTCAAGGCTCATCATCGGCCTAAAGAACGGCGCTGCGACCTACCAGTTGAGCGAAGAGGCGACGAGCTGGAGTGGCGACGAAATGATTGACCACGTGAGCGCCATTGACGCGCGCGGCAACGCAAACTATACGACCGTCCAATCAGATAGCACCGCCGTTTACCGCTTCGGTGACCAGCAAGCGACGTGGATAAAAGACGGCGTATGGTACCACCTATATGGCAACCAGGGCATCAGCAACGATCAGCTACTATCACTCGTTCAGAACACGTAAAAACATAGCTCGTTCCCCGTTCGATTCTTATCACTGAGACAGAGCCCCTCTGCCGCAACCGTTGCGGCGCTCGATTTGCAGCTCGCCCCCTCCAGGCCCGCTTCGCCGCTGGTGCTGACGTACCAATGCCAGCCTTACTTGGCTGACTTTTACCTTTCGCTTCGTTTGTCATTCCATATGCTTCATTCTATATTCGCTGCTGTTCCGTGCGGTATACTAGAGGATATGACGGTACGCACGCGTTTTGCGCCATCACCAACTGGTTATCTGCATGTCGGCGGCATCCGCACCGCACTGTTCGCGTGGCTCGTTGCCAGACAGGCCGGCGGACAGTTCATCCTGCGGCTTGAAGATACCGATAAGAACAGGGAGGTAGAGGGCTCCGCAGAACACCTTATCGCCAGCTTGACGGCACTCGGCTTACAGTACGACGAAGGCCCTGACATCGGCGGGCCATACGGCCCATACCGCCAATCCGACCGACTCGATATCTACCGTGCCTGGGCGCAGAAACTCATCGATGCGGACAGGGCCTACGCCGACCCATATACACCAGAGGAGGTCCAGGGGCTTCGCGACGCGGCGACTGCCAGCAAAAAGCCATTTCTCTATCGTGATCACCGGCCAGAGAACCCGCCCGTCTGGGATGGCTCGCAACCGCTGCGCTTCAAATCCGAGCCAAAACCGTATGCCTGGCAGGATGCGGTTATGGGCGACCTCAGCACAGGTCCAGAGGTTATTGATGACTTCATCCTCATGAAGTCTGATGGCTACCCGACCTACAATTTCGCCCATATCGTCGACGACGCCGAGATGCGCATCACCCACATCATCCGCGGCCAGGAATTCATTTCTAGTATGCCAAACTACCTTAACCTCTACGAGGCCCTTGGATACGATATGGCGCCTGCCAGAGCTACAGATGCGAAGCACGAGCGCTCCGCGGGAGCTTTAGAGGATAGAAACGAAGCGGCGGATTCACTTCGCCGCGAGTCGGAAGGACTGGTCCTTCCTATCTTCGCCACCATGCCTCATATATTGAACGAACAGGGCAATAAAAAACTTGGTAAGCGCGATGGCGCCAAAGATGTGTTGGACTATATCCGGGATGGCTATCTGCCGGAGGCGCTCGTCAGCTTCATCGCCACGCTCGGCTGGAACGACGGTACCACGCAGGAAGTTTTCACCCGCGGCGAGCTTATCGAGAAATTCAGCCTCAGCAGGGTCGGTCGTAGCGGCGCCCGCTTCGACGAAAAACGTCTGCTGTGGGTCAATGGCCACTTCATCCGCGAGCTGCCATTGGACGAGCTATATGCATCCGTCGAGCCTTTCTGGCCCGCATCGGCTCTAGACACCCCGGAAGGCTACCAAAAGCAGGTACTCACCCTCGCTCAGGACCGACTAAAAACACTGGCCGATCTGCCTGCACTCACCAGCTACTTCTTCGAGGAACCGACGCGCGATGATGCACTTATCAGCGAGAATAAGCAGCTGAAAAAACTGGGCCCAGGAGATATCAAGCAGCTCATTGCTGCCGCGCACGACACACTGGAAACAGTCGCGGCTTGGAACCCGGAGACAATTCAGAACGCGCTCAATGGCCTACTGGAAATGACTGGCCAGAAACCCGGTGTACTTTTCAGCCTTATCCGCATCTACACCACATGGGCGCCTTTCAGCCCGCAGCTAAATGATACGCTCGCACTGCTCGGCAGAGATCGCACCCTCGGCAGACTGCGCCCCTAGCTCTGCCAGATGGGGGAAGTATGACTCACCATGCAGCGCTGCCTCACCGAGCATGGCATCGGTTTGCCGCCACATCTCCTCGATAATCTGGATCCCCTGAGTAGCGTCGCCGTGTTCGATGCTTCGGCCAGCTCTCTTGCGAAGTTTGATAGGCATACCACCCATGATGCCCTCGGTATACACCCGATTAGTGCGAACATCTTCGGCCAGACACTCACGCCGCACGGCACACTGACCACAAACCCTGAGGGTAGCCTGTACTGTCATATCATTTTCATCTCTGTTGGAGTAAAAGTTTTTCGCAGACCCTGTATCGACTTTCACACACTGGGCCTCGTCTTGCCATCGTACACGACCTTTCGGGAAAAGAAAGCTGAGAACGGCTCGTCGATCCAGCTCATTGAGCCTACGCCCGCTCATTGCGACCCCCGTCATCTTTTCAATAATCGCATTTACTTCCATATACGCAAATAACTATACTCGTGCTACGGCATATAACCATAAACGGACCATGTAACAGTGATAAAACTCTGCTACAATAGTGCTTATGATTGATGACTTCCGGCCTATCAGGGACAAGCCAAAACGGATTGAACCGCTCGAAAAACCAACCCAGAAACCCATCACTGACCTCGCCGCTGAGCACGATGCCCTCAAAGCCGCCGCAACCGAGGCAACGGAAGAACCCATCTTCCAGCCGCCCGAAGTCGTCGCCGCAAGTGACGAGCAGCCGAGCAAAACGCCCAGCGAAGTTCAGGCAGCCATACCTGCACAGCCAGAGCAAAACGCCAGTTCCAAGGGTTTCATGAGCTGGCGCTGGCCACTGAACCGCAAATGGACTGTCATCATGAGCATCGTTGGCGTACTCGTCATCGCCGGCGGTATAGCCGCTGCCTACCACCTGACTCGCTCGGACGTCACCGGCGGTACCCACAAAAGCGCACGCGGCAAATATGTGCCAAAGGTCACTACTGTCGCCAGCAAACTCACCGGCCTCCCAGTTGACCCGAGTGTCAATGAACGCCCCGTAACAGGTGTCATGATAGAAAATAGTGCGGAGGCAAGGCCGCAAAGCGGGCTGAGCGACGCCGGTGTCGTTTTCGAGGCAATTGCCGAGGGTGGTATCACTCGTTTCCTCGCGCTCTTCCAAGACACACAGCCAGATTACATCGGACCAGTTCGCAGCGCTCGCCCATACTACGTCCAGTGGTGCATGGGGTTTGACTGTGCGCTAGCCCACGTCGGCGGTAGCCCCGAGGCGCTGGCCGACATCAAGGCCTGGGGCACTAAAAACCTCGATCAGTTCGCAAACGGTGGCGCCTACCAGCGCATCAGCACCCGTTACGCGCCGCACAATGTCTACACCAGCATTGCCAAACTGAGCGCCCTCGAGGCAAGCAAAGGCTACGGCGCCGCCACTTACACCGGCTTCACACGCAAGAAAGATAGTGCCAGCAAAACCCCGAACGCCAGCAGTATATCGTTTGCCATCTCGAGCGGCCTCTACAATGCTCACTTCGATTACGATGCCACCACGAACAGCTACAAACGCAGCCAAGCCGGCGCCGCTCACATGAACGTCGACAGCGCTGGCAACCAGACACAAATCAATCCCAAGGTCGTCATAGCCATGGTCATGCAGTATGGCCTCGAGGCCGACGATCACCATAGTCAGTACACAGTTATCGGCAGTGGCCAGGCGTATATCTTCCAAGACGGCACCGTCACTCAGGCCACGTGGAGCAAGGCCGATACCAAAGCACCGCTGCGCTTTGTCGATGCCGCCGGCAAAGACATTCCACTCAATGCAGGCCGAACGTGGCTGACCGCACTTGCCACTCCCAACCTCGTAACCTATCAGTAGCCGTGGACTTTTTTAGCAAATACCGCCGCCAACTCTCCAACCGCTTGCTTCTAATTGTACTTTTCATGCAAGCCCTCATCGTTGGCAGTGGTTGGCTCATGTACCTCGCTGGAGACGTATCAACGGCACAGATTCTTGCTATTCTATCCGCTCTTGGCCTCTGCGGCGCGGTGTTACTCACCAGACTGCTCGCCCACACCACCACCGAACCAATACACCGGCTTTGGCAGGCCATCCAGCACGTCGCGCCGCACGGCGAGCAGCAACCAGCGCCAAAAATCGATGACCTGAAGGTCGGCCGCGAGATTGTCTCCAATCTCGTCAACCACGTCTACCAGATGGCGAGTGTCGTCGAGGGCGTCGAGAGAACGAGCGCCAAAAAAACCCAGGACATTCATAGCAATTTCATTGCCAGCACTTTGCCACTGCCGCTGATCGTATTGGACAATGCTGATACCATCGTCTACGCCAATGAGATGGCGGCAAAGTATTTCGCATTGCCCGCGAATGAGCTGGAAGGCAAGAATGTCTACACCGCTCTCGACATGTCTTTCGCAGACGATCAGACCCTGCACGCATGGCGCACTTCTGCCCGGCAGAATAGTGTCACAGCGCATAATTCGTGGGAACGGGTCCGGATTGGCTTGCCGGGACAAAAGGATAGCAAACAGTTCGACCTAGCCGCGTATTACAACAAGGCTAACCCGATGGGCTACGAAACGGTGCTGGTGCTCTTTGACCACACCGAGGTATACAGCCAAGACGATCAGGCGATGAGTTTCGTGGCTCTGGCCGTGCATGAGCTGCGTACACCGCTAACCTTACTCCGTGGGTACATAGAGGTTTTCGACGAGGAGCTTGGCCCCCAGCTCGATCCGGAGCTAAAGGATTTCATGAAAAAGATGGACGCCGCCGCCCAGCAGCTGGCCGGTTTCGTCGACAATATCCTCAACGTCGCGAAAATCGAAGACAATCAGCTCACGCTCCAGCTCCATGAAGAAAAATGGGAAGATGTCCTACGTGCTGTCGTGAACGACCTTCGGCTCCGAGCTGGCGTCCGCGGCATCACCATCAAAGCCAATGTCGCCCGCGACCTACCTAGCGTCGGCGTGGACCGCTACAGTATTTACGAAGTCATCGCGAATCTACTCGATAATGCAATCAAATATTCCAAAGGGACGAGCGAAATCCACCTGAATGCCATCTTGAACGAAGAGGGCATGATCGAGACCAGTGTCAAAGACTTTGGTCTCGGCATCGATGTCTCCATTCTGCCACACATTTTCGATAAATTTTACCGCAACCACCGTAACCGCGCCCAAATAGGCGGCACGGGGCTCGGGCTGTATCTCAGCCACGCCATTGTCCAGGCCCACGGCGGACAAATATGGGTTACGAGCAAAGTCGACGAAGGTAGCACCTTTACCTTCACCATACAGCCATACGCGAAACTTGCGGATGCCGACAAAACAGGCGATACTAAGGGCATAACCCGGGGAGCTCACGGCTGGATCAAGAACCATTCACTGTATAGGGAGTAGGGAAAGCATATGACACAACCGACAGATGACACCACGCATGAACCAACACTAAAAAAGGTTCTTTGTATCGAGGATGAACACTTTATTAGCGAGCTCTATGCCCGTGCCTTGTCGAAGGCAGGCTATGAGGTAGATGTGCAGCTTGACGGTCGCCAGGGGTTAGCCGCTGCCCAGACTGACACCTACGATATCATTCTGCTCGACCTGATGGTACCGAGCATCACCGGCATCGAAATATTGCGCACCTTGCGCGACCCACGCGAGACGCCGCGCCTGCACGCCCGTATCATCATCACGACAAACCTCGAGCAGCGCGATGATGTCCGTGCCGATATTGAAAAGCAGGCCGATGGTTACCTCGTCAAAGCTGAAATTACGCCGCACCAGCTCGTCGACTTTCTGGCCCGGCTTGAACCCCAGGCGACGGCGTAGTCTCATACGTTTGTAGCCGAAACTACACTATGCGCCCGCTAAGCATGAGCGTATAGTAGGGCGTAGCCACGTGAGGACTGGCTGGTTTGTTGTCCATTCAAAGTCTTTACCTCACGGACTGTATACATAGGCAATCATACTTCGGTCACTGTGCGCCTCATCAGCTCCAACCGATTCCTTACATGGGCAGTTCAGTAGCGGTATCACTGCCACAGGCATCGATATAAAACCCCAAATCCGCGCCGATTACCTCTGTTTTCGGCTTTTTTGCGTTCCACACGCTCGCAGTACTCTTCAACCCATACAAGGAGCTATCTCATGACACAAGTTATCAACCAAGAAATACAAGTAAACGCGGTGTATTTTGCCGGCCGGGAACTGCGGACGTTTCCACGCGAAATAGAGTACAGCGGCCAGGCAGTCACATTTGCAAGCGGCCTACGCTATTTACTGCGACGCGGCGGGCAGACGATTCGGCTATTCGACATGCGAGCAGAGGATGGCCTGGTGTATCGACTCGAAAACGACGGGCAGCGGTGGAAATTACTCCGTCTCAAGACCGAGGGAGCCTTGGCATGAGGCAGCGACAGTACCTGACCGAAGACCTGACGCAGATTCAGCGCTACTTCCCGGGCGCCGAGGCCGTCCGCCTACGCACGCCGTTCGACCTGACACCAACCCCGCGCCGCATCGCCATCGACACATTCCGAGACACCCCACCGGTGCGGGGTTGGAAAGGCAAGCTGCGATGGACAGCGTAAATCTACTCGACACTGCCGCATGCGAAACAGGTACGACCGTCGCTACGCACAAGGGCTTTCCGAACCCAGCCGCCGAGCGAGGTGGGGCGCCGCTTAGTCTCGACCGACTCCTCATCTCGCACCCCAGCAGCACCTACTTTTTTCGAGTGCGTGGTCACTCATGGCACCGACTCGGCGTATTCGACGATGATATCGCTGTCGTCGACCGGTCGCGCACGCCCACACCAGGAAGTCTGGTCATCTGGTGGGATGAAGCAGGTGAACTTCTCATTAGCCAGTGGCAACCGACAGCAAAGCGGGAAATCTGGGGCGTCGTCACCGCCACCATCCACGAACACAGGGGAAAGCGGTAGGTGGTAGGTGGTAGGTAGCGTGGGGCGGGAAAAGCGGAAAACAGGGGAAGTGTGAGCGGCACTTTGGAGGCTGCCTGGCTCGGATACTGTCGGTTTGATAACTTCTTAGCAATCAGTCTGCAACGAGCGCTTCCCTTCGTAGCAGTGAAAGGTAGGGGTCGCTGGAAGCCCGGGGATGAGGCAGAACTGATTTGGGACGCCTCAGTACTGACTGGGCGTGACGAGAATGTTTGAAGCGAAGCGAGTTTCGCAGGAACCCATTGTCAGCGCTGAGGCAGTACCAAGTCAGCCGGTTCTGCCGTACTCCTCGGTGGTTTTGCCCAGCTTTGGCCAGCCAAAGCTGGCCACCGGGCGCGGGCGGGACCGCGCATGAGGGGGCCTCTCGGCTTCAGTCGAGATGACGAGGCGGGATGTGTGAATCTACAGCCATACCACCAATAATTCTACGGAGGCAATACGACAATGTACGCACTTATAGACTCCAATAATTTCTTCGTCAGCTGCGAGCGTCTTTTCCGGCCCGACCTTACGGATAAACCGGTAGTCGTCCTCAGTAGCAACGACGGCTGCGTCGTCTCGCGCAGCAACGAAGCCAAAGCTCTCGGTATCAAAATGGGCGAGCCCGCCTTTAGCCTCCGTCATCGCTTCGCTGATGTCCGCGTAGTCCCCGGTGCAATGCAAACCCGAGCACAGCGAGGGCGGCCCGCAAAGCGGGCCGGGGGAATGCGGGCCGGCTTCGAGCGAAGCAATGGCAGCACCCAAAGAGGGGTCGACCCCTCTTCAAAAAACGAATATAGACAGCATCAAATCGTAATGTTCTCAGCGAACTTCGAGCTTTACGGTGACATCAGCGAGCGTATCTCAAGCTTGCTCACCAGTATCACGCCGCATATCGAGAACTACAGCATCGACGAGGCGTTCCTCGATCTTGACCAGCTCGATATCACCGATCTCACCGCCTGGGGCAGAGCTGTGCGAGTAGCTATTTTGCGCGGCATTGGTATACCGGTCAGTATCGGCATCGCCCCCACAAAAACCCTCTGCAAACTCGCCGCCCACTGGGCCAAACAGCACCCCGAGACGCAAGGAGTGTTCCATCTAAGCGCCCAAACCCGCAAAGCTCAAGCGCAGCGAGGGCACGAGCGCACCGCGCGAGCGGCCGGCGAGCAGGCGGCCGGGGTAGTGCGGGCTGGCTTCGAGCGAAGCGATGATGCCACCCGAAGAAGGGCAAGCCCTTCTTCTGAAAAAGAGAAGCGGAAAGCTGACCAGTTCTCACGCGTATTCCAATCTACCGACATAGCCGACGTCTGGGGCGTCGGGCGTCGTCTAGCGCCGAGGCTCAAGGCCGAAGGCATATTCACGGCTCTCGACCTCGCAGGTATGAGTCCGCGCCGCGCCCAGCAGGTCATGGGCATCCACGGTCGCCACATGGTGTACGAGTTGGGTGGTACCCGCTGTTTACCGCTCCAGACCCAGACCAAGCCACAGCAGGTTATCTCGCGCGGCCGGCAATTCGGTGAAGATACGAGCGATGTAGCCACTATCGAAGCGGCTATCGTGGCGCTAGCCACCCGTGCCGCCGCGGAGCTCCGCCGTGAGCATCAGCTCGCTCATAGCGCCGCCATATCTCTGCGCACTAGTCGCCACAAACCAGGCTACAGCTGCGGCTTTGCGCGTGTCCGCTTCGCCGCACCCACTGCCGATACTGGAACAATCTGTAGTCAGCTTATGCGAGCCTTGCGGCAAACATTTCGCACAAATCTTTCCTACCACAAGGCTGAAGTATCCCTATATAACCTCACGCTTGCGGCCCGTGTGCAGACAGACGTCTTCGGCACGGTAGACGCGGGCAAGCTCGACCGCGAGACGGCCCGCATGCAGGCACTCGACACGATAAACGCCAAACACGGTACTGGCAGCCTCCGCCTCGCAGCAGAGACCCTGAGCGATCGCTGGCAACCTCGCAGAAGCATGCTCAGCCCACGCTACACCAGTGAGTGGTCGCATATCCCAGAAGCGAGCTGCCGTACGCCCGACCAGCTCTAGAGCAGCGAGATGTAATCGAAAAGACTTTTCTGATATAGACATGGCAAGATTTTTTTGACACAAGCAAAAGATCAACCATCTCGTGATATACTGCTACGCATATGACAGACGGCTTCAAGTTCGAGGAAATTGGCCTGGAAACTCGTGACAAACGCGTCTACGAGGCACTCATCGCCAGCCCACAGAGTTCTTTACGAAAAATCGCAGCCGACACCGGTATAAACCGCGGGAGCGTCTACGAATCGGTCAAGAAACTGGCAGAGAAGGGGCTTGTCGGTTCGATAGAGGTGGGTAAGCAGCGCCGCTACACCGCCTCCAGCCCACAGACCATCATCGAGCTGCTTCACGAACGTCAGCAGCAAGCAGCGCAGGCTCAGGCGGCAGCCAGCCAATATATTACTAAGTTGCCGAAACCATCGGATAAAGAGCAAAATAGTACATTCGCCGCTTTCTACGAAGACCACGAGGGCGTCGCCGCCATCTTGCGCGACGTCATTGCCACCTGCAAAGCCATGGAGCGGCCAAGCTACCGTGTTATCTCGACCAAGCGCGTGCGCCAGTATATGTACCACAACTTCCCGAATTTCACCCAACGCCGTATCGCCGAGGGTGTTGCCGTGCGAGTCATCGGTGTCGGTACCGAGGGTAGCCACGACGAACTAAGCGAACGCAAATCACTCGCTGCCACCAGGGGCGAAGCGCCGAATTGCTACACGCTCATCTACGGTGACAAAGCCGCCTTCATCACCATCGACGATGCTAACGTGCTCGCCGGCATCGTCATCGACAACCCCGGCGTCGCCTACCTCCAAAAGGAACTCTTCGACCACCTATGGCAAACCCTGGGCTAACGAGCGAAGCGCGAGCGCGTCGCGCGAGCGGCGACCGAAAGGTCGCCGGGGGAGTGCGAGCCGGCTTCGAGCAAAGCAAGGACAGCACCCAAAGAGGGGTAAGCCCCTCTTTGGCGCATCCAAAAGGAACACGCTGAGATGCAAGATACGATCAAACACATACTCTCCCGCCATCCCCTTATCTCTGACCAGGTCAACGGTGAGCAGGTCCGAACTATCCTGACAGAACTGGGGCGCGTGCTGGACCAGGGGGTCGACGGTGCGATCGTCGAATTCGGCTGTTACATCGGTACCACCAGCCTCTTCATCCGTCGCCTCCTGAGCGAGCTGGGTGACGACCGCGTCTTTCATGTCTACGATTCGTTCGAGGGGTTGCCTGCAAAAACCCTGGCCGACGAATCCAGAGCAGGCGAACAATTCACAGTCGGTGAGCTCGCCGTCAGCAAAAAGCAGTTTATCCGCGAATTCCAAAAAGCCAATCTACGTCCACCCATTATCCACAAAAGCTGGTTCAAAGACCTCACAGAACGTGCTGTGCCAGAAAAGATCGCCTTCGCGTTCCTCGATGGCGACTTCTACGAAAGTATCAGGGATTCGCTACGGCTGGTTGTGCCGCGTACACAGACCGGCAGCACCATTGTAATCGACGACTACGCCCGAGAAGCGCTACCGGGAGCCGCCAAGGCCGCACATGAGCACTTTTCCACAGATTCTATAATGGTTGTGCATAACCTGGGAGTTATCCACCTATGACCATTCGGCTCATCACTGTTGGAAAACCAAAGCTCGCCTATGCCAAAACCGGCTGGGTAGAATACCTTGGCCGCTTGCACCGACTTCATACGGTCGAAGCTAGACACATTCCGGATAAGTACGCGCATACTGCCGCGAAGCTTCTCGAGGAAGTGAAGGGGACGACATTGGTCGTTCTTGAGATTCAGGGGAATGAGTACTCCAGTGAAGAACTAGCTGCGTTCCTGACAAAGCGCGAGATTGAGAGCAAACCAATGAGTTTTCTCGTCGGTGGCCCAGAAGGCCTCCCGGAGGCCGTTAGAAAGGCCGCAGACTACCAGTGGTCACTCGGCCGGCTGACGCTGCCGCACGACCTAGCGGCCCTGGTGACACTCGAGGCACTCTACCGCGCCAGCACCATCAATGCCGGTCTCCCGTACCACAAGTAGCCCGGACCACTAATAGCCCGTTTTGAGTTCGTAGCACTGCTTGCCCGATTTGTGGCCGCTCACGTAAAAGTTGTTAGCGTAGCCACCCTTTGAAGCAGTAATGTCAGATGTCTGATAGTCGTGCTCATACACTCCGCATAGCTCAAAGCTATAGGATTGCTGACTAGTACCATAATCGTACGAAAAACGCATGCTGTAACCGGTAGCCGATGACTGTTCTTTCTTGGTATAGGTTATCTTTTGCGAATCAACGAGGATTTTATCATAACCGACTAGACCGAGCTGATCTAACGAATCCGGCAGTGAACCATGATTCGAAGCATACCCGCTAACTTCTTCTGCGACGCTACTAAGGCTGGTGCTCAGCAGTTTGTCATGGCGCATTCTAGCCTGGCTGGCTATGGGTCCAGCGAATGCGGCAATTGCTAAAATCCCAACGACACCAACCATAATTATTGGTGTGAGGCGCCTGAGTAGAGGCAATTTGGGGCCAAGGAGCGTACGCACAAAGAGCAGCGCGTATATCGCGGCGGCAATGAGCAAGGTTAATATCCAAACTTCTTCTGCGTTTATAGAGCCACCGCTGGCCGTTGCGATATTCAGAAACGCGAAAACCATGCCTATGAGTGAGCCGATACCACACAGCGCAAAAATAACTGCGTGAATTATCATAACAACAGAGGCCGCTCCTGTCTTCTTGGTCGGCTCCTTCTTCGAATAAAAAATATCGCAAACGACCGAAATCGGCAGTAAAACCAACGATGCGGCCAAGGCATATATTGTGAACGTCGAACTATCGCTCTTAGATATGAATTGATCTAACACGGAAGCGGTCAGTGATATTACCGATATGATAGTCCAGCCCCAGAAAGCATACGTCAGCCACTGCAAGACTATAACTCCGGGGTTGTTTTGAGCTTTGACGGGTGCTGCCATTGGCACTTGCTGAGTACCGGATACGACTGCAGGGTCTGTGGCCGCCGCCGTCAACTGAGCATTTTGACCTGCTGTTGGTTCAACCGCGGGCGTTACAACTGATGGCTCTACTGCTGGCGGTTGGTCCACTGGCTGTAACCCCGCTACATTAGTTACAGTTTGGGTAGCATATGACGGTTCATAACTTGGTGAATCTGGACTTTGATCTGAGTTCATATTGGTCTCTTTTCGTTTTTATGCCTTATAACGAAAGTGTCACATATTTGCCTCGTAATTCAAAATGGTCAATGCCTGCGCTGGTACCGAGTGAAGCTTACGCCTTGCGCATGTAGGCACGAACGGTCAGCGGTATGAACACCGCCAGCAAAGCGGCTGCGCCAAGCAGGCTAATCCAGAAATCGCGGCCAATCACCCCGTGATTGATGAGGTCGCGCACCGCACTAATCAGATACGAAACCGGGTTGATCTTGACAAAGGCCTGCAGCCAGCCCGGCAGTGTTTCAACCGGCACAAAAGCATTTGACAGGAACGTGAGTGGGAACAGGATGATCATGGAGAAGCCTTGTACGCTCGTCGCCGACCTCGCGATAACGCCAAAGAACGCGAATACCCAGCTAATGCACCACGCAAAGGCTATGACGAGTAGGCTCGCTCCCAGCACACCCAGCACGCCGCCAGCCGGCCTGAGACCCATTATCATACCCATTGTCAGCGTGAGCACCGTGGCGATGGTGTAGCGCACCGTGTCTGCCATGAGCGCCCCAGCCAGCGGTGATATGCGGGCAATCGGCAGCGATTTGAAGCGGTTAAAAACGCCTTTGTCCATATCTTCGCGTAGCTGCACGCCCGTCACGACCGAAGCCGTGATGATAGTCTGGACCAAAATACCCGGAATAATCGTGGGTAAGTAGGCCTTGGTGCCGCCGGCGATAGCACCACCAAAGAGATAGGTGAACATCAGCGTGAACAAAATCGGCTGAATCACTACATCGAATAGCTGCTCGGGGTTGCGGCGAACCCGCAGCAGCCCGCGCCGCGCCATGACGAGCGAATTGCTGATAGTTTGCTTGAGGCTAACGCGGTTTTTCAGCCCGCGCTGGTCGAGAGTCAATGCGGCGGATGTCATACTGCAGCTCCTTTAGTCTTAGGTTGTTTGGCTTTGCCAGTCAGGGCGAAGAACACTTCATCGAGCGTCGGCTTCTGGACGCTGATTTCGTCCAGATGGATGCCACGCTTCCTCAGCGCCAGCAACAGGTCGGTCGTCTTATCTGGGTCAGACATCGGCGCAGTGAGTACGTGCGCTTCGGGATTTTCGCTGTGAACGCCAAGCGTGCTCTGGATAGTTTGCGCCGCGGCCTCAACATGCGATTTATCCTTGATGTGAAGCTGCAGCCTGGAAGCACCAATTTTCTTCTTCAGTTCATTCGGCGTACCCTCGGCCACCACCTTGCCCTTATCAATCACCGCGATACGGTCAGCCAGTTGATCGGCCTCCTCAAGGTATTGGGTCGTCAGCAAAATGGTTGAGCCGTTTTTCACCAGACGGCGAATGGTGTTCCACATTTGGTTGCGGGTTCGCGGGTCGAGCCCGGTCGTCGGCTCATCGAGAAAAATCAGCGGCGGCTGAGCAATAAGGCTGACGGCGAGGTCGAGTCGTCGTCGCATGCCGCCCGAGAACTTTTCGAGCGGGCGCTTCGCGGCTTCGGTCAGGCCAAATTCTTCGAGCAGATCGGCGGCCTTTTTCTTGGCTTCCACCTTCGACAGCCCGAGCAGTCGACCAAATATTACCAGATTCTCTACGCCTGACAGCTTTTCATCCACCGACGCATATTGGCCAGTCACCCCGATGAGCTGCCGCACAATTTGCGAATCGTGCACCACATCATGCCCAAATATTTTGGCCATGCCAGCATCGGGCTTCATAAGCGTTGCGAGCATGTTGATGGTCGTCGTTTTGCCGGCACCATTCGGCCCAAGCACCCCGTAAATTCCACCGGCCGGCACCTTCAGGTCGATACGATCGACCGCCGTAAAATCACCAAACGTCTTGGTAAGGCCGGCTATCTCTATCGCGTAGGGCTGTTTTTTCATTTTGTCTCCTTTGCGATGGTCTCAACATCATGGTGCAAGCGCATAAGTAGTGCGGTCAGGCGCTCACGCTGACTATCGGTACCTTTGCGGTATATTTTGCGCATCAGGTGGAAGGTGTCATGTGCCGTACGACGCACATCAGGCACATCACGGCCGTTCTCAAAGCGCTGCCACAGGCGTTCGGTCTCTTCTCTACCTTCCTGAGCCTCCTTATTGCCAGCCGCGGTAAGGTGATACACCTTCTTGCCGTGCTGCTCTTTGCACTCCACAAATTCCTTTTCCTCGAGCAGCTGCAGGGTGGGGTAGATAGAGCCAGGGCTCGGACGCCACATGCCGCCGCTGTTTTCTTCCAGCGTGGAAATTATTTCGTAGCCGTGCATCGGCTTTTTAAGCAGAGTTTGGAGTATGGCCGGCTCCATCATGCCGCGGCCAGCTCGAAACCCGACCGGGCCGGGGCCAAAGAATCCTCGTCCTCGGCCACCGGGGCCACCCGAGCCGCCGCCGAAATCGAAGTCATCGTGCATCATAGTAGCTATCATCCTTTCGTTAACGATATATCGCTATCTATTGTATTAACGATATATCGTTATGTCAAGGGGTTTTAACTTTAAAGTGGATAACAGGGGAGCAGTCACAAACAATTAAAAGAAAACGCCCACCAAAAGGTGAGTGTTTTTGGTGAGCCCGGCGGGGTGATTGCTTCGCAATATGCGCTCGTCATGCTCGGAATAAATTACCTGCGCGTGACTCGTTAGCACCCGCCCCCACTTCGCAGGCTCCATTCTCTAGCGAGAATGACCAGAAAAAGAGCCCAACCTTACGGCTGAGCTCTTTTTCTGGTGACCCCGGCGGGATTCGCCTTGCACGGCAAGCGCACTATGCGCTGCCAGTGCAACCGGTCTCCCACGGTCGACCGGCTACGGGCCCGGGGAGTGCCACCGGCACTCCCGTTCGAATCCCTCGCGGCAGTAAGCCAAGTAAAAAGCCCAGTCAAACGACTGAGCTTTTTACTTGGTGACCCCGGCGGGATTCGAACCCGCGATCTTTTGGATGAGAACCAAATATC
>CAYWOA010000013.1:0-17510 GCA_964459795.1 uncultured Candidatus Saccharibacteria bacterium
TACGTGCCTGCTCCCGGAGTTGCCACTGGCGTGGTCGGCGCAGTCGCATCGTAGGTGATGGTAAACGGCGCGCTGCAGGCCGAGGTGTTACCAGCTGCATCGACCGCTTGCACACAAAAGTGGTGTACACCGTCGCCCTGGTTAAACACTCCGGGCAAACTTGTGCCGCTGACAGGCGTCGTATATTCGCTGCCAACTTTGTACGGATTGCCCACGATATCGTTCCAATATTTGTAGATGTAGTGGTCGACATCGCTCGAGGCGCTACCCCATGAAGCCGTACCGCCATATTCATTCGTCGAACCGCCGCTCGGGACGGTGACACCTAGGGTTGTTGTCCAGCCGAGGCCAGTCGGCACCGCTGGGGCAGTGTGATCGTAGGTGACCGTAAATGGGCTGCTATAGGATGAGCAGTGGCCGGCTGCGTCGCAGGCGCTAAACGCAAAGTAGTGCGTGCCCTCACCTTGGGTAAACTGGTCGACGTATTTGTTCAGCTGAGCTGGTGAGGTCGAGTAGCCGCTGATATCGCTGGGTGGCCAGGCGTTTGCCTCGCCGTTAAACGCTGAGCCGCTGATGCTATTCCAATATTTTAGCTGGTAGCGAGCTACATCAGTAGCTGTGTTGTTGAGCGTGAAGGTGAAGTGCTTGGTAGTAATGTAGCCATTCGCTGCAACGCTGTTACCATTTTGGTCGGCTAACGTGGCTGTCGGTACGTCAGGGGTCTGGGTGTCGATGGTCATCTTCCACACGCTGCTCCAGTCGCTGGTATTGCCAGCGGCATCGATAGCGCGAACCTGCCAGTACCAATCACCGTCCGGTGCACCGGTGGAGTGAATCTGCGGAGTGGTTAGGTTGCTCTGTTCGCTATTGCCGTTCGCGATGTTATTCCACACGCTGGTGTCGAGTACACCGCCGCTGGTGTGACCATTCTGCGACGACTGAAATTCGTAGTGTACAGGTGTGCCGCTATCACCTGAGTTCGTCCAGGTGAAATAGAAGTCATTCGTTGTTTCGTAGCCACCGTTTGTGGGAGTGAGAAGCGTTGGGGTAGCTGGTTTCGTCTGGTCGACGGTCACTTTGTTGATGACGCTCCACGGACCTGGGTTACCAAAGCTATCCACAGCTCGCACCTGCCAGTAGTAGTCATTGTCCGGTGTCCCGCCGTTTTGTCGAGTGACCGTGCTGCCGTTGGTGCTGTAGCGTCCAGGCTGGCTGATAGAGCTATCGCTGTAGATGATCGGCCCTAGGTCAGCACTGCCGCTCAACACATTGGCCGTGCGGTACTCATAGCTGTGTGCGCCTTCGACAACATCCCACTTATTCACAAAGGCAGGATCTGTCGTAATAGTGCCGGTCGGCGGTTGCAAGTTGGTCGGCGCCGCCAGGCCAAATGTGTAGTTGGTGCAGCCGAGCGTAATGCGTTTGATGATGCCGTTACCATCCACACCGGAGCCCAAACTATAGCCAATTGCCCTGACCTCAGCGTTCGGGAACGACGCCAGCCATTCGTTGGGCGTGCCGAACCAGTTAGACCCGTTGCCGCCGCCGGTGTTTGGCGCATTGTCTTTCACGAACTGCGCGGCGCTCGTACTCAGCCACCAGTCATTACCATAAACCGACTCGCCCACTAGTATGCCGTCAGGCGTACCGTCACCGTTGAAGTCGGTTACGAGCTGCAGACCGGGAGTGATGCCGGCTATCGCTTGGTAGTCGATACTGCTCGCGATAGTTTGGTCACCCAGGCCACTCAGCGGGAAATCGGTGCTGTAATAGCCCGCGGCCTTACGTGGATCAGGCGAACCGGTTGCGCCGGTATCGGTCCAGATATGTAAACCGCCTGCGGCCACTTCATTATGACCGGCGGACCTTGTCTCACTTAGGCTCCATGAGCTGAGGCTCGTACTCTTAACGGTTGCGGTCGTTGTACATGGGCTAACAGTCGGCGGGGCAGTGGCGGTGACTTTTAGTGAGACGGTGCCGTAGGGCGTCCAGTCGCTGGCTTGTCGGAATATACCGGTGCTACCGCCGTCGCCGTACGCACCGCTCCAGGTTGAATTTATCAATGCTTTGTCGACACTGTCATCGCTGCCGACCGAAATAGCTTGGCTCTTTGGCACGGCGACATTGAGCGAGTTATACGGCCCAGATACACCGGTTGGTGTGTAGCCATAGTGCTGCGTATTGTATGCAACGCTGACGACAATATCGTCTGGCAGTGTTACGTTGAGGCTGCTCAAATCGAAGCTAGCATTGAACGCAATTCCGCTGAAGTTGTAGCACACATCACCTACCTTCCAGCCGGTGCCATTATTGGTAGCGGCGCAGCTTGGATCGCCAGCCGGGCGCCACGGCACGGTGACGGTCTGTGTGACGGTTGCGATCTTGTTGGTCGGCGCGCCATCTGCGTTAAACGCATTGCTATATACATTCAACGTTACAGGCAGTGTCCAGGTGGCGGTATTACCCGAGTAGAGGGGGTCTGACGCATAGTCTGCATACTTTGCCCAGTTGCTCATTGTGACCGTCACACTATCCAAAACTCGGCTGCTGCCGCCTAGGTGGATGTAGTCACCAAACTCAGAAGTTGATGTTGCTTCAAATGCCTGGCTTGGGTAGTTTACGGGCGTGCTGACATCTGGCAGAGCATCATAAACTGCGTTTGCCGAGGTAGTCGCATTTGCTGTCTGTGCTAATAGCAGCGGCAGTGAACCACCGATACCGGTGACTGCTAAAACGGTCGCCACACTGATATTCACAAATCTGGTTTTTGTTTCGCGAACGAGCCGATAAACTTTGTGCCGTTGCATGCTGATGCTCCCCTCCTGTTAGCTCTCCAAAGCTATCTCTCAGTATAATCCTTTCGCAAAGAGTTCTCAAAGGGCAAACACCTAGTTGCGGTACAATGAAACATATGATGACGCATCAAGAAGTTGAGGAGTACATTCTGAGCATGCCAAATGCTCGACTCGAATACCCATTTGGTGAAAGCGTGGCGGTGTACAAGGTGGGTGACCACATGTTTGCGCTCATTTCCGAGGGCAAGGAACCGGTGAACGTCAGCCTGAAGTGTGACCCGCAGCTGAGTCAGGTGCTCCGTGAGAAGTACGAAACAGTTATGCCGGGGTATCACCTGAATAAGAAACACTGGAACACGGTGGTGCTCACCGGCCAACTCCCCCGGGAAGAAGTGGAGGCGCTCATCCGCCACAGCTACAATCTAGTTACGGGCGTTCACTAGTTTAGGTGCACCGGGAAAAGAGCAGCCCGACAAAAAGTCACGTCTTTTTGCCCGCGCGATGAGAAAAACCGAAGGTTTGTCTCATGAGGCGAAGCCGCACTCACCGGCCAGCTTTCCTGGGAAGAGGTTCAGGGACTCATCGTGCATAGTTACAATTTAGTTACTGGCGCGCACTAGCGTAGATGCATTTGGAAACTATCGCCGCCGATCTGTACCAGATTGAAACAGAGACACGCTAGTATTACACTGCTAGTTTTCGGTCGTGCCCTTGCCTTGAATGAGCAGCGTTTTGGCCGCGTTGAAGCTATTGGTGAGGAGCGTTTTTAGTTCGGTACTGCGTGCTCCCTTGTAGGCTTTCTGAATGTCAGTAATGTATGTCTCGAGCTGCGCGTTCAGCACTTTTTGCAGGGCGCTATCGTAGGTGCTGGTGGCCTTGGCGCTCGTAAGCAGGGTATCGGTGCTCGCATCTTGCTTTAGCGTGAGCTGTTTTTCTTTAATTTTGACACCGTGCTTGGACAGGTAAGCGAGCAGTTGCTGCTGATTGGTACCGATGCTGAGGTCAATATTGTACGCAAAACCTTTGGTGCTCTCTGCGGCGGCCTGCGTCTCGCCTTGTGTAGCGACACGGATGAGCTCTGTTTGCTCTTGGGCGAGAGTCGTCAACGTTGCATCTGGTGAGCTCTTTGATAGCACTGAGGTGAGTATGACGGCGAGGACGATGATAACAAAAGTGGCTCCGGCAACAATTACAAGGAGTTTCAGCGCTTTATTGTCGCCGCCCAGAAACGAATGCTTTGGCGCCGGTGCGGGGTTCATGATGAATGCATAAGGGTTTTGCTCCCCTGGGGTCGATGCCACGCTCATCGTATGCACGCTGGAGGCTTGGGGTATGCTGCTCGGCGACGGTGTGTCATAAGGAGTAGGCTGTGGCGGAGAAGCTTGAACCGGCGGCGTGGGCGGCGACTCTTGTGTGGCTGCTGGCGATTGCGGCGGGAAGATATCGTTGGGATTCATTACGCTTATGGTACGGGAGAAGAGAGACTTGCGTCAAGCAGCCAGGGCAGCTTATGCTTGCGAGTTGTCTGGCGGTGCTGGATACTTAGAGTTGATGGATGCGAAGGAAGAGATACGCGAGCGGCTCGCGATAGAGGATGTTATCGGCGAGTATGTGCAGTTGAAGCGGGCCGGTCGGACGTGGAAGGGGCTTAGTCCGTTTACGAGCGAGAAAACACCGAGTTTTGTCGTGAGCCCCGATAAGCAGATTTGGCACGATTTTAGCAGCGGTCGCGGCGGGGATATTTACTCGTTTATTCAAGAGATGGAGGGCGTCGATTTTAAGGGAGCGCTAGAGATTTTAGCGCGCCGTGCGGGTGTGGATCTGGAGCAGTACCAGCAAGCTGGTGTGCGAGGTCCGACCTCACACACCAAGGAGCGGCTGTACGAGGCAAACGAACTGGCTGCCAAGTTCTACCAGACGCATCTGAGCAAAAATCGGGCGGCGCTGGAGTATGTGTTGAAGACGCGGCAATTTAGCAAAGACACGGTGCTCGCGTGGCAGCTGGGCTATTCACCAAACGGCGGTACGGCGCTCATCGATTTTCTGCAGGGCAGGGGATTCACCGAGGCAGAACTCAAACTGGCCGGGCTGACCAGCCGGGCCTACCGCGGCGGAGTGCAGGATATGTTCCGAGGGCGGCTGATGATTCCACTGTGTGATCCGCAGGGCCGTGTTATCGGCTTCACGGCGCGTCTGCTTGCTGATGAGCCGAACGCACCGAAATACATCAACACCCCGGCCACACCCCTGTATGATAAGAGCCGCCATGTCTTTGGTCTGCACCTGGCAAAAGAGGCTATTCGCAAGACGCGGTACGTTGTGCTGGCCGAGGGCAATCTGGATGTTATCACCAGCCATCAGGCCGGTGTGCGGCAAGTGGTGGCCACAGCCGGCACCGCGCTGACCGAGCCGCACCTGAAGGCGCTCAGCCGCCTGACCGGTGATATTCGCCTGTGTTTCGACGCCGATAAGGCCGGCGTGGCTGCCACCGAGCGGGCGATACCCATCGCGGGTAAGGTTGGCAGCGTGCAGCTCAGTGTCATTACCATCCCTAGTGGCAAAGATCCCGACGAGCTCATTCGCCAAGATGCCGCCGCGTGGCAAACTATCATCGAGCAGCCGCACTACGCGGTGGACTGGCTGATCGATCAGTATACTGGGGCGCTCGATCTCGACACGGCTGTCGGTAAGCGGCAGCTCAGCGATGTGGTGCTACGGGTCGTGCGCCAATTGCCTGACCCCGTTGAGCAAGACCATTATATCGGTCGCCTGGCTGGCCTGCTGCAAGTCAGCAAAGATGCCCTCGCCAGCAAACTGGCACGCACCGCAGACACGACTGGCCCGGTGCGCCGCCGTAAGCCGGGTGCCAGCCACCAGCCGGCAGCTGTCGATAAAAAAG
Organism: uncultured Candidatus Saccharibacteria bacterium; assembly: GCA_964459795.1. Taxonomy (GTDB): domain Bacteria; phylum Patescibacteriota; class Saccharimonadia; order Saccharimonadales; family UBA4665; genus JAGXIT01. Next base: position 5,695 of record CAYWOA010000013.1, read on the forward strand.
CCCAGGATAAGATACGTACCGAGCAGCACCTCATGGCCTTGGCACTCATGCAGCCCGGCCTGCGTAGCTACCTGTACCCGCTCGCGCCGGAGATGTTTGACGACGACGCAGCCCGGCAGGCGTTCGAATTCTTAGCCGAGCACCCAGACTTTGACGGCACCGATGCGGCTCAGGTGAAAAAAATTGCCGAGTATGGTAAAATAGGGTCATTAATCTACGAGACGTTGTATCAAGATGTTGAGCTGCTGGAGCTCCGCGCCGAAGCGAAGCGCCTACAAGCCACACTGATCGGTCAGTACGTGAGAATGCAAAAACAAACCATAACAGCCGACTTGCAAACGGCTGAACCAAAAGAGGCAGAGCGGCTACTCAAACAGGCCCGTGACCTCGATAGCTTATTACGAATTGACCAAGGAGACGCGCATGGCACCGAAGAATGAAGACCCCAAAGAAAAGCTCGAGAAAGCAAAGCAAGAGCTGCTGGAAAAGGCGAAAAAAGCTGGTGGCATCGAGGCCAAGGATATCACGGCTCGCATACCGGATACCCCTGAGAATGTCGAAATACTCGACTCGCTCTATTCCGAACTGGCCGAGAATGGGATAGAAGTGACTGTCCCGGACGAGCCGGGGGCGGCTGAGCTGAGTGACGAGTGGCTGATCGAAGAAGAGGAAGAAATCGTCCTCGAAGATCAAACCTATCTCGATGACATCGCCGATGACTCCGTGCGTCTGTACCTGCGCGAAATCGGCAAAATTCCGCTGCTGAACGCCGAGGAAGAACTGGCACTCGCCAAGCGTGTCGTCGCCGGTGAAAAAGAGGCGAAAGACCAGATGGCCGAGGCCAATATGCGCCTGGTCGTCTCGATCGCGAAGCGCTATGTCGGCCGGGGGCTTGACCTACTCGATCTGATCCAAGAGGGCAACACGGGTTTGCTCCGCGCCGTCGAAAAGTTTGACCCAGACAAGGGGTTCAAATTCAGCACCTACGCTACCTGGTGGATTCGCCAGGCCATCACCCGTGCCATCGCCGACCAAGCCCGCACTATCCGCATTCCCGTCCACATGGTTGAGACTATTAATAAGCTTTTGCGCACGCAGCGCCGCTTGACGCAGGAATACAACCGTGAGCCGACCAATGCCGAGATCGCGAAAGAGATGGAAATCGACGAGGCCAAGGTAGAGCACATCATGAAGATTAAGCAAGATATTAGCTCGCTCGATGCCTCCATCCGTGATGATGAGGAAGAGTCGGTGCTCGCTGATTTCATCGAAGATGAAGATACCATCACGCCCGAAGAATCAGCTACCGGTCAGCTACTGAAAGAGCAGGTGAAAGACATGCTGGGCGCACTGACTGAGCGCGAGCAGAAGATACTCAAGCTGCGTTTCGGCCTAGAAGACGGCAAGCAGCATACGTTGGAGGAAGTCGGTCAGGAGTTTAGCGTTACCCGCGAACGTATCCGCCAGATTGAGGCAAAAGCTCTGGCCAAACTGCGCAAACACAAAGACGCAAGAAAGCTCCACGACTACATTAAGTAGGCCATGATTCGCCCACAAGCCCGCAGTAGTAATTCTGGCGAATTTCACAGATTATTTCATAAAAGGCCTACCCTTTTCATCTGTTAAGTTTTGCATTATTGGTTGTGGAGGGTGTTTGCTACAATGCGTAGGATGAAGCTTATCGGCATAGCGGGGACGAACGGCAGCGGCAAAGATACGGTGGGCCAGCTGCTGGCGAGCAAACACAGCTTTTTATTTGTGTCGGTCACGGAGATGCTGCGCGAAGAATGTCGTAAACGCGGCCTGCCCGTCGAGCGTGAAAATTTACGGATGATCAGCGCGGAGTGGCGCCGCGATGGTGGCCTGGGCGTGTTGGTTGACAGGGCTGTCGAGGTATTCAACCGTGGAGGGAACGGGCACCAGGGACTTGCTGTGGCCAGCCTGCGTAATCCCGGTGAAAACGACCGTGTCCATGAGCTTGGCGGCAAGGTGCTATGGATCGATGCCGACCCACGCGTACGGTATGACCGAATCCAGTCTGTAAACAGGGGCCGCAGTGAAGAAGATGCAAAATCGTTCAGACAGTTTTTGGCCGAGGAAGAGGCCGAAATGTACCCGTCGGGCGACGCAGCGACTCTTAGTATGTCAGGCGTGAAAGCTCTGTGCGATGTGACCATAGTGAACGAAGGCTCTACGGAAGAGCTCGAAAAACAAATCGCCGCGCTCATTTGATTTTATCGTAAAAGGTAGTACAATATTTCTTTATAGGTGATAGGAGAGCGCAATGAGCGTAACAGAGAGAGATTTTCATAATTTTGTCCTCGGTGACGATGTCCATAAGCTAGCTGGCGGCGTTATTCCAGATATTGCCGAGCGATTGCAGTTTGATCTGCCAGAGGAGCCGAATGTCGAAGCTCTCGGCCGACTCGTCGGCGAGATCGGCAAGAACAAGGTTCTGCGTGATAATGCTGAAGTGCAAGGCGTCAGTCTGGATGAAGCGGTAGAATTTGTCGAACGGTCTGGTGTCCAGAAGCAGCTTGCAAGGAGTCTATGGACACCCGAGATTGAGCTGCCAAGCGATCCTGACGCCCTTGTCATTACTGGCGGCGTATTGAATTGGATGCGGCGCACGGCAGATTTACTCGTTGCCGAGCGTGACCGGTTTGGCTCTAATCCGACAGTATATGCTCTGGCTGGCTCACGGGAGATGAATTCACCAACGGAGATAGGATCAACCTTTGTTACTGAGTACAAACATGCTTTCGGTGCCTATCCTGACGAGGGTGACTACATGAAACTTGAGACAATCCCCCCACTTGCGGGTTCGGGATACGACACAAAATTTTGGTCGCTTGATACACAGAATGGTGATGAAATTGCGCGTCGTTTTGTGAGTGGTGAAGATTTCAGCAATACCGCGGGCGGTCGAGGAACGATGGTTGCGGCCCGAGTGGCGAATGCTGGGGTGCAACTCGCACTGCAGATGAGGAAAGCGGCACGCGAGCGGTACCCGCAATTCGATTTATACTCCACGCGTCCGCAGATGTTCGTACTCACTGACACGTTTCCGCTGGCTACAAACTCGGATGAGATTAAAAATCCTGCAGAATTCCAATCTCCCTTCACTGCGCTACGCCAAGTTGCGCTGACCGCAAAGCTACTCGCTGAAGCGGCGATTGAAAACGAACGGCTTAACCTAGGCGCGCTGTAAGTGACGGCGGACGGTGTCGTGACCGTGGCGCTCGAAGAGGCTCCGGCGTGAGTGCTGCCGGCTGTAGCGCTCCAGTTCGCGCACCGCGATAAATATACCTGTCGCCAGCAGCGCAAACGCCCAGTCTGTGATGCCCAAGGGCCCGCTCGCGAAGTAGACATTCAGTGGACTGTAGATAATAAGAATGACGCAGAAAAGCGATAGCGCATACGCACCCCAGAGCAGGCGATTGTGCAACTGATAACGGGTGAAGATGCCGTGCTCACTGCGCCGCTGCAAGATATTGGCCAGCTGCGCGAGGACGATGGTGAGGTAGGTGAGCGAGGTAGCCTGGTAATGTATCTCGCTGTGCATGTCTACACCGGCTGCACCGATGCCGCGCCGCCAATAAAAGAGCAGGTAGTTGAGGTAGGCGAGGCCGCCGATGAGTAGTCCGCACCACAGAAGATCAAGGATGCTTCGGCGGTTCAGGATATGGTTCTGTAGTTTGCGCGGTGGCTCTTTCATCAGCTCACCCTCGGCTTTGTCTCGGCCAAGTGCGGCGATAGGGAAGAGTTCAGCGATGAGATCGATAGCGAGGATCTGCATGATAGATATAGCCAGCGGTACACCTAGCAGTGTCGCCGCGGCGAGGCTGACCAAATTCACGACTAGCTCGGCGCTATTTGACGTGAAGCAGCTGAGCGTGCCCTTTTGGATGTTACGGAAGATGGTGCGGCCTTGCTGCACGGCGCCGACGAGCGTGTGAAAGCTGTCGTCAAGCAGTACGATCTCGGCGGATTGTTTGGCAACGTCGGTGCCGGTTACGCCCATGGCGACACCGATATTGGCGCGCTTAAGTGCTGGCGCATCATTGATACCATCACCAGTGACTGCCACTACCGCACCGGCTTTTTCGGTCAGTTCGACGATGCGCAGTTTATCCTCGGGCGCAACCCGTGAAAATATGGTGCCACCCCTGCGCACCAGAGCGAGTATCTGCGCGTCACTGAGGGCGGCTAGCTCGTCGCCTGATACGACTGTCAGGTGCTCTGGTCTGTCGGCCAGCTTGGCCTTGACGGCGATGGCGCGGGCGGTGGTGGCGAAGTCGCCGGTGACGATAGAGACACTCATCTTGGCGTGACGCGCGGCGACCATGGCTGCCGGCACCTCCTCGCGCAGCGGGTCGACCATGCTGACGATACCCATGAAGGTCAGCTCTACTTCGGCATCCTCGAGCGACTGCTTTTTGGGATCAAAATCTTTCGGTAGCTCGCGGTAGGCGAAAGCGAGGTTGCGCTGCGCCGCCGCGGCGTGCTCCTCGTGGTAGGCAAGCAGGCGTGTTCGGTCGGCCGCGGTAAACTTACGCACAAAGGTGTGATCCCAGAGTTTGGTTGACTGTGCGATGATAGCCTCGGGCGCGCCCTTGACGAACAGGTACCGTTTGCCGTGCCAATCGCGGACACTGCTCATGCGCTTGCGGGCAGAGTCGAATGCGTATTCTTTTAGTTCGGGGTACTGTACCCCGATGTCGTTTGGCTCAATGCCAGCCTTGCGAGCCAGAGTGATAAGTGCGCCTTCTGTTGGATCGCCGACGACGTGCCACGCTGCATGCTCGTCATCTGGCGGATTGACGAGAGCATTGCTGGCGAGTGCCATACCCATAAAGAAGATACTTAGTTCCTTGAGCTTTGCCGCGGCGAGCGGCTTGCCATTTTTCGTGGCCGCGCCATTTGCTTCGTAGCCGGTGCCAGTCACGTCATACTCGGTCTTGCCGACGAGCAGCTGCAAAGCGGTCATCTCATTCTTTGTCAGTGTGCCGGTCTTGTCGGTGAGGATGACATTCGTCGCGCCGAGTGTCTCGACGGCACTGAGCTTTTTCACAAGCGCTCTGGCCCGCGCCAGCTTTGCCGCTGCCTGCGCCAGGGCGGTATTGATCTCGGCTGGTAAGCCCTGTGGGATTATGGAGCTGGCGATGCCGATAGCGAACAGAAACGCGTCTTTGACCGCGAGTCCGCTCTGAATCGCAACCGGCAGAAGGATGACACAGAGTATCATGGTGCCCTGGGTCACCCGCGTGGCGATGTGGTTCATCTCTTGCTGTAGTGGGCTGAGTAACTTTTCGGTGTCGGCGCTGAGCGAAGCGATACGACCGAGCTCGGTATGCATACCGGTTGCGACGACGATGCCGTAAGCTTCGCCCGTCGCCACGGTCGTGCCCATGAAGACGAGATTCTGGCGGCTTGACAGGGGAACATTGGACGAGATAGCGTGTCGGAATTTACGCGTTGGGTTGCTTTCGCCGGTAAGAGCGAAATCGTTGGTGCTGAGCTCATCCTCGCTTAGGATTCGCAGGTCGGCCGGCACGTTATCGCCAGCTTCTATTCGCACCACGTCGCCAACGACCAGTTCTGACGAGGCGATTTCGATCTCTTTGCCGCCGCGCAGCACCTTGGCCTTAGCCACCACGAGTTTCTCGAGTGATTCGATGAGCCGCTCGGCCTTGTACTCCTGCAGGAAGCCGATGGTCGTATTGAAAAACACGAGCGCGAGCAGCACGATGGCCGTCCGCACATCGCCCAGGTAGAATGACAGTGCGGCGCTGGCGATGAGCAGGGCAATCATGAGGTCGCGGAACTGCCGCAGGTAGGTCATTAAGCTCGACTCTTTGCTGGTTAGATCCAGCGTGTTTGGTCCTGTCTGCCCGTAGCGCTCGACAGCCTCCGCATCGCCAAGACCCTTGGGGTGCGAGCGGAGTCGCCGGATAACTTCGTCTGGGCTCAGACGATAGTAAGCGAGCTGTTTGTCTTGTCCCACCGGCTGCATAGTGCTAAGTATAATGCAAGTATAACCATTTTGTCCTGAAAAACAGTGAGGTACTTGCAATCGAGAATAAAAACTGCTATAATACAAGACGTGAAAAGAAATAAATATTTAATAAAGGAGATAAATCTCTATGTCTATACATACGCAATCTAGTCCTCGTGGTTACGAAGAGCACTTTGGGAACGAATTAGCTTTTCAACCTACTCCCACGGAAGCAGTCCTTAACAGCACGATACCGGCCACTGCAGTAGAGCAGGTGTTAAGTGAAGCTGATGGACTGAAAGCGTTAAGTACACCTAAAGGGGATGTGTTGAATGCGAATGCTGGCGTGCTAAATCCGGATGATGCTCATCGCGTATTTGGGTTCAAGAGCTAACCAAGAACAAAAGACCAAGAGATCTGACCCTTTACAGAGAGGGACTTTGTGAATAGTATCGCTACTCTCCTAAAGTTTTGAATATAGTGATTTTTCCAGGGGGACCCCCTGGAAAGCCTCCCGGCAAAATGGTTTTGCGGTATCGCTGCTTCAGACAGGGTAGCGTAGTATACTAACAGACATGGCGGAGGTTCAGCCGAAGCGGCTCGCAATTATCGATGGCAAGTCCGTGTTTTATCGCGGCTACTACGCCATGCCGGACCTGAGTACACAGGACGGAACACCCACCGGCGGGGTTTTCGGCTTTGCGACGATGGCGCTCGAGGTGATCAAACGGCTCAAGCCCGATTATGTGGCGGTGGCGTGGGACAAGCCGAAGACGAACATCCGTAAGCGGCTCGAGATTTATCCTGAGTACAAAGCCGGCCGCAAGCCGGCGCCGCCCGACTTTTATGAACAAATACCGGTGCTGCATGAACTGCTGGAGGCATTTGGCTGGCCGCTGTACGAACTCGATGATTATGAGGCCGACGATATCATGGGTACGCTGGCCGTGCAGGCGCGCGAGGAGGGGCTCGAAACGCTACTCATCACCTCTGATATGGACATGCTGCAGCTCGTGAATGGCCGCGTGAAGGTCTTTGCGCTGAAGAAAGGTCTGAGCAATATAGAATTGTATTCACCCGAAAGTTTCACTGCGAAGTACGGCATAGATGTCGACCAATTTCTGGACCTCAAAGCGCTCAAGGGCGATAGTTCGGACAACATCCCGGGTGTACCCGGCATCGGCGAAAAGACCGCGCTGCAGCTCTTGCAGGAGTACAAGACACTCGACGGCGTGTACGAAAATCTCGTACTGATAAAAGAATCGATCCGGAGAAAACTGGAGGCGGGCAAAGAGTCGGCCTACATGAGCAAAAAGCTCGCCGCTATCTGGTGTGATGCCCCGCTGAAGCTGGATTTGCACGCAGTCGATGGTAGCAAGATTCAGCCCGAAAAATTACTCAGCTTGCTTGAAAAGCTTGAGTTTCGCAGTCTCGCGCGGCAGCTGCCAGAGATTATGCAAGTCGCAGTCGATGGTCACCGGGCCGCAAACGGCACATCGGCTCCAAAGCCGGGCAAAAATATCATCATCGATAGTGCCGAAAAACTTAGTGCGGCAGCGCTGACGGTGGGACCTCTCTATCTGCATAGTCGGGTTGCCGGCAAGCACGGCCAGGACCCACAGGTACTCATTGCTCGTTCGGCCGGATCAGACACGGTCTACACGTTTGATCTGCGAAAGGTAAACCCTGCAGCGGCACTAGATTGTCTGCCGAGTGGCAGTGGACTCATCGGCCACGATGTAAAGAGTAGTCTGAAGCTTATGCTCGAAGCAGGTCTCGACGAACTGCCTCGCGTAGCCCATGATGTCTTAGTTGGCGCATTTCTCATCAATAGTCTGCGCCGTGAGCAGTCGCTGACTGATCTTGCGCAGGCCGATCTCGGATACGATGGCGCTGGCTTTGAGGCACTCGATGCGGATGAGATGATCTACCGTGCACCAGAGATAATCGCGGTACTCGAGGGCTTGCATGCACAACAGACAAAAGAACTTGCGGCCACCCCGAAGCTTACCGATCTCGCTATGAAGGTCGAGTGGCCGGTTATCCCGGTGCTTGCCCGGATGGAGCACCGCGGTATCCAACTCGACACCGACTATCTGACGCGTTTTGCGGGTCAGATTGAAGACACGATATCTGATCTCGAGCAGCAGGTTTATGGCTACGCCGACCAGGAGTTCAATATCGCTAGCCCGTCGCAGCTCGCCGAGGTTCTGTTTGGTACGTTGGGGCTGCCGAAACAGGGGATCAAGCGGGGCAAAACAGGCTACAGCACAGCGGCCAGCGAGCTCGACAAGCTGCGCGGGCAACACCCCATCATTGATCTCATCTCGCAGTACCGTGAGGTCACGAAGCTCAAAAATACCTATGTCGACACATTGCCGAAACTCGTCGACGGCCACAGCCGCATCCATACCACTTTCAACCTCACCGTCGCGCAGACGGGCCGGCTGAGCAGTACCGATCCGAATCTGCAGAACATACCGGTGCGTACCGAGCTCGGTAAACACATCCGAACTGCATTTGTGGCTGGGAAGGGTAGGCGACTGGTCAGTGCCGACTACAGTCAGTTCGAGCTGCGGCTGGCGGCCGCCATGAGCGGTGATACGGATATGGTAGAGATGTTTAACCGCGGCGCAGACATTCATCTGACCACCGCTGCCGAGATATACGGTCGGGCTCCCGAGGACGTCACAAAGCAAATGCGGTCGGCCGTAAAAGCGGTGAATTTTGGAGTGCTTTATGGCATGAGCGCACACGGGCTGAGTGCGGCCACCGGCATGAACTACGCCCAGGCACAGGCTTTTATCGACGAGTATTTCAAACTGCGAGCGCCGCTGCTCGGTTACCTTGACAAGCTAAAAGAACAGGCGCGCAAGGATGGGTACGTCGAGACGCTGCTCGGTCGCCGCCGGCCGATGCCGGATATCCATTCGTCCAACTTTGCGGTGCGTAGTGCCGCTGAACGAGCGGCGATGAATATGCCGATCCAGGGTACCGAGGCCGACTTGATGAAGCTCGCTATGATTGCCGTCGACGAGCAGCTCGCAGTCAAGGTACCGAGTGCGCACCAGCTCTTGCAGATACATGATTCGATTTTGGTCGAGTGTGACGAAGCGGACGCCGAACGTACCGCCGAGCTACTACGTGAGACGATGGAGAGCATATACCCAGAGCTTCCTGTCAAGCTCGCTGTCGATACCTCTATCGGCCACAACTGGGGCGAGCTGTAGGGCCTCACCTTCTGCATCTGTCATCTCGGCTGAAATGGAGATATCTCCCCCCATTGCTCCATGTCATTCCGAGCGAAGCCAAAGGAATCTTCCCATCTCCTCTCTCAATGCCGGCGAAGCCGGCATCCCCATACTTTTGCTTGATCAAAAGTATGCAAAACTCACCGGGGAGAATGCAAACGACCGGCTTACTTGAAATAAGCCTGCAGATTGTTTGGTTCCTGCGAAACTTGCTTCGCTGCAGACATTCTCGTCATGCAAGCAATCAGCTGGCTTATTTCAAATCAGTCGTTATGCATCCCCGGGCTTCCAGCGGCCATACCCTTCCGCTGCTTCGAAGGGAAGTACCAATTGCAGACCGCTAGTGAGGGCTTCAATCTGACCACCATACTGAGCCAGGGTCTGGAAAAAGGGCCACTTGGCCGCGTTGTAGAAAAAGACCGCGTCCAGTCAGGGCTTTGCAAAATTTGACAAAATATGCTATCATACCAGTGCTAGGGAGTTCTTACGGTGAGACTTTTCCGAACCCTCATTTTTGTCCTTGTCTGCGCCTGTCTGATCTGGCTGGCTGTGCTGCTTTTCGTCAAGATCTTCGCAGGCGGCACGGACACGGGTTCAAGGGCGACGACAAACCTCGGTTCATACGCACGGGTGGGGACAGAAGCGATTTTCACCATCGATGGACCAGTGAAACTCTCACAAGATCACCGGACGCTCCGTATTAGTGTCGACAACAGCGAAGTCAATATGGAACTCTATAGTGACTACGCAGGAAGCGTTATTCAACAGGCTACGTTTCCGAATACCTCAGAAGGATATGAGGTCTTTCTGCGGTCTCTCGATACGCTCGGGTTCAACAGGGGCGATGACAAGATAACCAAAGATGAGCGAGGACAATGTCCACTGCAAAATCGCTATGTATATCAGCTGACTGACAACGGCCAGGATGTGTTTCGCTACTGGTCGACATCATGCGGTCCTGGTTCATCAAAGTCACAGCGCGGGCCTGTCCAGACGTTGTTTCAGCGTCAGGTACCCAGCCAGACGCTCGATGAGTTTTTGAACAATATGTAGGATAAGTGCGGCGGCCGATGGGAGGGGGCTACTCTGCTAGACTAGCCCAAAAGGCACCGAGGTTTTACGTAAGTCGAGTATACTTAGGCTGTATGGCTGTGCGGGCAATTATCCTCGATTTGTATGGAGTACTGGGCTTCAATGGCTGGCAATCGTTCAAGCTGCAACACTTTGCCAACCGCCCTGGTGATTGGCAGCATCTGCGCGCGCTTGGCAAGCAAGTCGACGAAGGGGAAGCCTCGCAAGCAGAATTTGTGGCAGCAGTTGCACGGGCAACGGGCGAACCCGAAGCAACGGTGCGGTATCAGTTTGAACATACACTAGCGAACAAGCCGCTACTGGCGTACATTACTGAGCGTCTGAAGCCAAACTACAAGCTGGGGCTACTTAGCAATGCAAGCCGCGATGTGTTTGGTACGATTTTTGCCCCCGAAGAACTAGCTGTTTTTGATGTAACTATGAGCTCGTTCCATGTCGGGCTCGTGAAGCCCGATCTGCAGATTTTTCAGCTGATGTGTGAGCGTCTGGCCGTCAGACCCGATGAATGTTTGATGATCGATGACACACCGCGGCACCTCACAGCGGCGGCCAAGCTTGGCATGCGCACGGTGCGGTATGAGACATTCGAGCAGACCGTAGCAGATATAGAAAAGGCACTCGAACGGTGATACGGGCTATCATATTTGATTGTTTCGGTGTGGTGCTGACCGACGCACTTCAAGAGGTTCGGACGGCACTGGCAGAGCACGACTCGGCGGCCGCCGACAAGGTGACCGATATCGTCGCCGCAAATAACCGGGGGCTGGTACCACCGAGCGAGTCAAATGCCAAAATTGCCCACGTGCTTGGCATGGATGCAGACGCATACCGAGCACTCATCGCGGCAAGGGAAGTTCGTAATAGCGCATTGCTTGAATACATACAGGGATTGAGAAAAACATACAAAACTGCCATGCTGAGCAATATCGCTGGAAGCAGTCTAGAGCGTCGATTTCCGGATGATGAGCTTGGGGTGTACTTTGACGAGGTCGTCGCTTCGGCAGATATCGGCTACATGAAACCTGAACCGGAGGCCTATCGGTTTGTTGCTGAACGGCTCGGTGTGACTCCCAATGAGTGCGTCTTTATCGACGACCGGGAGGTATTTTGTGTGGCCGCAACGTCTGTCGGTATGCAGGCTATCTTGTACACAAACTTTGCTCAATTCCGCCAGGGGCTCGAGAGCACACTAGCCAATTCGGAATAGGATTTTTTTGTCTGTTTCGGCGGCTTTCTGCAGATCTGTAGCGTTGAGCCGTAGGCTGCCGATAAGTCCGGCGCTCCGCGCGCTGACAGTGATTGTTCTGGGCTGTACTACGATGTGTACATCTGTATCGTAATGGCGGCGTACATAGGCTTTTATCGCCTGGATTTCCGGTGGCACATCGAAATCTTTACGGCCGAGGATATCCCTTATATCGTCCATGAACTATAGTATAAAGAGTTAAGAGTTAAGAGTTAAGAGTTAAGAGTTA
>CAYWOA010000014.1:0-16882 GCA_964459795.1 uncultured Candidatus Saccharibacteria bacterium
ACACGGATTACTTCAGCTGTCTGGGCACGTTTCTCGAGCAAAGCCATTTTTTCGGCCTCTAGCTCACCAATTCCCGCCTGAGTCAAATGAAACAATTTCTTCATAGTCGCTCTCCTTTTAGCCAGTGTCTCCGCTTTCTCCTGTCGCGCAGTCGAATTGCTATAGTACGCAATTTATATTAGCTGGTCAATAGTTTTTCGAGTTCATCGCTCCCAAGCATCCTGGGCTCTGTATCAGTGCGCTTCTTGTACTCATATTGACCGGTTTTTATCGTCTTGGCACTAATGACAACACGGTGGGGTATGCCGAGCAAATCGGCATCTACAAATTTCTCACCCGGACGTCTGTCGGTATCATCGTACAGTACACTTGCCCCCCATGACTGTGCGTTATCGCACAGATTTTTCGCCGCCGATACTACCTCCTCACTATCGCCCAATTGGATGAGATATAGCTGATACGGCGCTACCTCTTCGGGCCACGCCAGACCTTTGTCATCCGCAAATTTCTCTGCCAGCACGCCCATCAGACGAGTAATGCCGATACCGTACGAACCGAGATGAACGAACTGACGCTGCCCGGATTCATCCGTGAAAGCAAAGTCCATCTCCTCACTTTTTTTGATACCAAAGTTGAAGATGTTACCTACCTCGGCTGTCTTGTATACCTCGTACGCTTCACCTGTTTCGGGTGAGAGATCGCCGGGTTTTGCAATTTTAATGTCATAAAACACGGCTGGCTTTTTGACATCGCGTTCCCAGTTGACGTTGTAGGCATGTTGGCCGGTTTTATTGGCGCCGGTTTCGAAGTTCATGAGACCTTCACACGAGTCATCGATGTAGATACGAATGCCCTCTGGCAGATCGTACAGTCCCGCAAAACCAAGCTCAGCCCCCGTTGATGTACGAACCTGGTCGGCACTGGCGAGCTGCAGCCAATCGGCATCAGCGACAGCCTTCAGCTTGTCCTCGCTGAGTTTGTAATCACTACGCACTACCGCCGCGATCATGCCAGTATCGGTGTCATACAACATCGTTTTTGTGCTCGATGTAAGCGGGACACCCAGCCGCGCAGTTAGTGCTTCCGCGCCAATAGTCTCCGGATCATCAAGAAAGGCGAGTTCCTTCACATCACTGTCTTGGTCAACCGGCGCCGACCGCACCGGCGCAATCTCAGCATTGAACGATTGCCGCGTGCTCGGCACAACGTATATATAGTCTTCGCCGGCATCACAAATGGTCTGAAACTCATGGCTAAATTTCGTAAAGGCACCGCCGCTCGCAAACGTTATGTATGTATCCTCGCCGATACCAACCCTCTCAAACACGCGCATATAGGCGTCCATCACTGATTGATAGAATGCATCGTGAGCCGCAGCATCGGCGCAGCCGCTATACATATCCTTCATGACAAACTCGCGGCCGCGCAAGATACCGCTCTTGGCACGGAGTTCATTGCGCATCTTGGTTTGGAATTGATACACGTACACGGGCAGATCTTTGTAGCTACTGACGTGATTTTTCAGCATGTCGACGATCGGCTCTTCGTGGCTCCAAGCGAACCCAACTTCAGTGCCATCCTGGAGGTGCGATTTGAACCATATATCGACGACTTTCTCATCCCACCTGCCCGTCTGCTCCCATAGCTCTTTCGGCTGCAAGCTACTCATGATAAGTTCCTGGCCACCGATGGCGTCCATCTCTTCACGAACTATTTGCTTGATATTTTCGACAACCCTGATACCAAGCGGCGTGTAGGCGTAGACACCGGCCATGACTTTATGCACATAGCCAGCCCGAATGAGTAATTGCGCGTTCTTAGCGACCTCCTCAGACGGCGCTTGCTTTAGTGTTCTCGTGAATAACTGTGATACTCTCACGATCTCCATTGTACCCCATGTCCCTTAGATTATACGAGTAAAAACAGCACCGAAAAGGCGAGTGCATTTTTCGCCGCGTGGATAAATATACCCGGCCACAAACTATCAGTTTTTTCGCGGACATAGCAAAGCACCAACGACAGCACAAATGTATCGAGTGCTGCCACCCACACCAGTGGCCCACCGTCACCAAATTCCAGATGTCCTGCGCCAAAAAGTAGACTCGTGATAATCGCCGCCGGCCAGAGCGATAGCCCCTGACGCAATCCGCCGAATAGAAAACCGCGAAAGAGAATCTCCTCGGCCAGTGGTGGAAGTACTACGAGACTGATGCCAGTCAATATAAGGTCGCCCATCGATGTCACATTCGTGAAGCCGATATTCTGCTCTTGGTCGAGCTTGAGCTGCGGGATAAGCCAATGAGCCGCCGCCACAACGACAATATACGAGAGAAAATATACCCCAAAACCAGCAAGTGCTGCGAAGGCGTAGCGAAGCTTGGGCTTGCCCCAGCCAATCCGGCGCAGCGAAATCTGGCGGCGGCGCAAAAACCATACCACACCCCCAACAACGAGTAGCTCAGTGATGAGAATGTATAGAAACTGCCCGCTCGTTGCACCACTGAGCCACGAATCGATACGATCACTGTCCCAGCCGAGTAATTTCAGCGCCAGCGCCAGGCCAATCCCCGCAACCAGTTGTACCACGATATACAGCAGTATCGTGTACAAAACAGAGCTCCACGGCCCCCAGGCAAAACGGTGCTGACTCTCAGGACTCTTCGGCGGTTCAAGCGACAAAGCTTGTGGCAATCGTCCTGGCCGCTTGTTGTCATCGTTTGGCGCCGCGGCCAACGTCACAGACGTACGATCCGGCGGCACATCAGAAGAATCGTTTGACATCAACGAAGGTGATTAAAATAACAAGCACGATGAGGAGCATGAAGCTCACACCGACGATGGTTTCCTCGACTTTTGGCGTAAGCTGCTTGTGTTTCGTAAACCTGCTAAACAGCATGAGGTACAGCCGGCCGCCGTCAAGCGCCGGGATAGGCAGTATATTCATAATCGCCAGCGTCAGCGATATAACCGCGATGATAAACAACATGAAAAGCACACCTAGCGCACTACCGCCCTTGAGCACGAAAAATATCCCAAGCGGCCCCGACACCTGGCTACTCGCCTCGGTTTGTGCCTGCTGCCGAGCCGACGTATTGCCTGTCACCGCCCCAGCGATGATGCCGCCCAAGCCCTGCAGTGCATGCCATAGTCCCTGCGCGGTCAGCTGCGTGAGCTGGGCCGTCAGACCGACGGCAACGATGGGCGCCGACCAGGTGGAACGCTGCACAATCATCTCCTGTGGCGCAACGCCCAGGTAGCCTTTGGGGTTGTCGGTCGACTGACTAGCCTCCACCGTTTCTTTGTTACGCAGCTGCGTCGATGCCGCGAAAGTATTGCCGCCCCGCTTATAAACAATAGTGACGTTTTGTCCGGCAAATTGCTTCGTAATATCTGACAACGGCTGGTCAGCGAGTTTCACCGTGCGAGTTGGCGTGCCGATGCTGAGAATTTTGTCTTGCTCCTTCAGCCCAGCTTTATGCGCCGGCGAATCGTCCTCAATATACGCAACGTAGGTATCGTGCCGTGCAATATTCGTATCGCTCTTTATCGTAAATTGATTATCAATAATTTTCGGCATACCGACGAGAGCGAGAAAAGTGAAGAGCACCAGCGCCGTCACGAGATTTACCGTAACCCCAGCCAGCATGATTTTCGTTTTTGCGAGGTCGCTCGCCGCGCCAAAACTGCCCGGCTCGGTATCGCTATCATGCTCGCCTTTGAGCTTCACGAAACCACCCAGCGGTAAGAGATTAATGGTAAAATCCCAGCCTTTTTTCGTTCGCTTTTTCCAGAGACGCGGCGGGAAAAATATACCAAACTCCTCGACATCGACGCCGTTACGACGCGCCGCCCAGAAGTGCCCCATTTCGTGAGTAATCACGAGCCCGATAAACAAAATGATACCGACGATAAATACGACCATGTTACTCCACGCGTTTATGCTGCTGCTTATTTCTATTCTACCAGATTGTTATCGATTCGCCGTAACCGTCAGCCGACACCGCGCGTCGGCAGCAGCAGTTTTCGCCCTACACTTTCATTATCTCGGCTTCTTTTTCCTTTGATGCCGCTTCGATATCACCACGCGTTTTCTGCATCGCCTCTTCTACCTGGGCACTGAGCCGCTTTGCCTCATCCTCACCAATTTCTCTATCTTTTTTCGCCTGCTCTATGGCGTCCATCACCTGATGACGCACGTTACGCATGCTAATCATCGCCTCCTCTTGCTTGGCTCCGAGTTGTTTCGCAATGTCGCGGCGACGCTCCTCGGTCAATGGTGGCACGGGGATACGGACAACGTGTCCGTCATCACTCGGGTTAAGTCCGAGCGCTGGATTGTCACGAATAGCGCTGACGATAGCCGGCAGATTGGTCGGGTCGTACGGGGTAATTTGCAGCAGCTGCGCTTCCGGCGCAATGACATTGGAAACTTGGTTCAGTGGCATCTGCTGACCGTAGGCATCCACCATCACACTATCGAGCATGCTGGCGCTGGCCCGTCCGGTGCGTAGGCTCTTCAGCTGCTCATGGAAGTGCTCTACTGCCGCAGCAAATTTTTTCTTGGCGTCAGCGACAATTTGATCTGGACTCATGGCTCCTCGTTCTCCTTCTATTCTGGCTAGTATAGCACCTTGCGGCAGCCCCGTGGTGCGGACATACATATTATTCAACTGTCATTTGTAGCAATACCGCGCCGAGCGCCTGTCGGTCGGCTTCGTCCAGAATGTCTGGTCGGGTTAGTACGCAGAGACGCGCGTCTTTCGGAACAAGCTGAGAGTCGGCGCCACTGCCATCGCCACCCGGACTGTAGACGATGACCTCAGGCGACGAACCCGGAGCCAGCGGAATATATTGTAGTGCGAGCGATATAACCGCCTGAAGTTCCGCGATATTTTCAGATGGAACCCGCGTTTTGTGCAGCCCAGTATACATATCCCGCCTTGGTAGCTCTGTATCTAATATGTACGGGCCAGGAGGTGCCGCGAGAAATCTGAGTACACCGCTCACCTGTTTCGCATGCGTACGACGAAGCTGAGCTGTGGCACGATATGGACCTCTATGCATCTCTTCGCGCATACGCGCTGCAGTTACTGTCCAGGCTTGTGTCATATTGATCAAGCCCCACTTCCCATACGCAAAAGCTTACGCGACCTCGCCGAGGGCGATACGGCTAAACCGACGCACCACGATATTTTCACCGAGTTTCGCGATGTGTTCCTTGATGTACGCACCGACGTTTTGGTCTGGATTCTTGATGAACGGCTGATCGAGTAAACAACGTTCGGCAAAATATTTATTCAGCTGGCCTTCGACAATTTTTTCAGCCATCTCAGCCGGTTTGCCTTTCAGCGCATCGCTGGCGAGTAGCTCTTGCTTCTTTGCGCCACGTTCTGCCGCCGGGATATTTTCGGCGCTCACATACTGGGGGCTACTTGCCGCTATATGCATGGCGACGTCCTTGACGAGATTTGTGAATATCTCGTTCCTTGCGACGAAATCAGTCTCACAGTTGACTTCGACTACCACGCCGATACGACTATCGTGATTGTACGTCCCCACAATTCCCTGGCGCGCCTCGCGTTCACCGCGTTTTTCAGCCTTGGTCAGGCCCTTTTTGCGCATCTCTTTGAGCGCCGCGTCGAAATCACCCTTCGCCGCGTCGAGCGCCTGCTTCGCGTCGGTCATCCCCACGCCGGTCAGTTCTCGTAGTCGCTTAATATCTTCGATAGAAATTGCCATATGTCTCTCCTTGATCTTTGACCATAGAACATTGAACGTTCCTTGATCATTTGACTATTGATGCTTAGAACCTATGATCTATGATTAATGCCAAAGCAATGGATTATAGATCAATGTTCACTGTTAAAGATTATTTCTTGTCTTCCTTTTCGGGTGCCTTACTTCTCGCCTTGCCAGTTTGCACCGCCGCGCCCATGTAGTCAGCTATGAGTTGCAGCGCTTTGATGGCGTCATCATTGCACGGGATAGGATAGGTAATGTCGGTCGGATTGCTATTTGTGTCGCAGATGCCGACGATCGGCAGACCAAGTTTCAGCGCCTCTTTGACCGCGTTCTGGTCGTGTACGACGTCGAAAATCACAACCGCACCGGGCCGCGCGTTTAGCTCCTTGATACCACCGTACAGCACATTCATGCTGTCGATTTCCTCTTGAAAACGCTGCACCTCGAGCTTATTGAACTTGCTCGCCAGCTCACCGGAAGCCATCTTGTTCTCCAGATCAACGAGTCGTTTAATTTGCGTACCGATGGTATTCCAGTTCGTTAGCATACCGCCGAGCCAACGCTCGGTGACATACGGCTGACCGGTGTCTTCTGCAAGCTTTTTGACGATATCCTGCGCCTGACGTTTGGTGCCGACGAAGAGGATTTGTTTGTTCTTCGCAGCAGTTTCTTGCAGGAACTCGAGGGCTTCATCGAGCTTTGCGACCGTTTTGGTCAGGTCGATGATGTGGCTGCCGCCGCGTTTGCTATGAATATATGGCGCCATTTTGGGGTGCCAGCGCTCAGTTTTATGGCCAAAGTGCGCACCCGCCTCTAATAGTTTTTTAATGTCTACCTCAGTAGCCATATTCATGATCCTTTCTCACCGGTCGGGGCGCCCGGGCGAACGTACATCGTATCGCTCCAGGAGGATGCTTCCCCGCACCTGCTTAATTAATTGCCGGTGTATTGTAGCAGATTAGACATAGCATATCAACGACGCCGATGTACCTACTGACTTCTTCTTAAACCCCAAAGTAATGAGCTATTTATCTGAAAAATCTCCTGCTCAGTGGCGTTTACTTGCATGCCGCACGTTTTACAAAACAAAATACCAACAGCATATGTGATTCACCACACGTAACCACACGTATCATGAGAGCCTTAGCGTAACGTTAAAGACATAGGTTATATGTTCTTCTTTATGGCGCTGGCGAGATTAGTGCGCTTACCAACCATTAAGTGTATCAGGCGACTGGCCAGATAATCTGGCTAATTCAGTAACAACCTCGTTTTTTATATTTTGTAGAAAGTACAGCGTTCCAACATCGGTTGCAAGCGGTACCTCAACAACACCATCAGCACCATCTTGATTTTGGCCGTCTTGCTTGATAATTAATCCTATAGTAGGCGAACCCTCGGTAGTCACCTTATAGACTGATCCGTCTGTGTCTGTGTCATTAGACTCATTAGGGCGAACGAACAATAATACAAAACTGTCATCAAAATGTACTGTTATGTTTCCAAACTCCATAGTCCCATCATCAGCATAGTCTCGAAGACTGTCTCCTTCGCCATTATCATCAGGGGTAAGTAACGCCGCTAAGTCATTCAGTGTCGCATGTATGCTCTTTTCTAAATCATGAGAATATTCTTCGCCCGTCATGTCACGATATCCTAACTGGTTGGTTAATCTTTTCTCTGCACATCAAAGGCCTCGAGCGATCGGCAGATGGATACGCCACAACGGATACAGCGGTAGATCGGTACTTATCAATATGCAATAATTTTGCGATTTTCTTCAAAATATTTGCCCTTCCCTGTTTACCCTTGGCTTCTAAGCTGTCTACTATTGTACCCCATCGGGTTTTTTCAAGAAACCAAGCATCGCCAGATCCCACCTCTACGCCACCGCGCCGATCTTCGGTTGATAAATGCATAACATCGTTTGCACCAATCACTTTCATGCCTAGGTATGTCGCAGCCAGTTGATCTGCCAGGCTCGATTTGCCACCATATTGTTTTGCTTGCGAACAACTATTGAGCGTACAGTCGCCGCCGCTTTTTAATAATTGCCTAAACAGCCTATTGAGCGGTGAGGTTGTTATCTCTGAACTTGTTGTATCCTTAAAGGCACTTTTCGGCATTAAACAGTCATCAGATAAATGCAAACCACGTTCGCCCCCATGACCCGCCAAAGTAAGGTGTTTTATGATATCTATGCCTCTGGTTTTTAATACATCGATCAGACCAGTAATATCAGCGAGTGAAGATACCTCAAACGGTAATGCGTGCCTACTTGCTTCTCTCAGATTAGCAAATGCACCATTATGATCTCCGTCATGACCGCTTATCAAAAGAGCAATGCCGTTTTGTTGTAGTCGCTTTACGATATCTTCATCGTCCTGCAGCAGCTTGACCGCGTTTTCGAGCATTCCGGAATCATATCGTTGAAAATTAGCTATTCCAAGCTGCTCGTGCAGTTGCATTGCAGCATCGGCACCGATTCGTTCGATATTTTGAACATAATTGTCTGCCGCCTCGAACGCTTTATGATTTTGCGTTGAGACATCAGATTTACGGCTGCCTTCCCACTGTTTGTCAAAGCCAAACGCTACAAAATCACCCGACGACCCAAAAACTGTTTGAATTAGTTCCATCTTGCCTTCATCTATGGTGCCATCTGCTCCATACGCTTCTAGCGCAACGGCCGCAGCTTCACGTATTCGTTTTACATAGGTTCTATTGGCTTCACCTAGCCCTTCTGGAGGCTGTGCGAGACCCAGCTCCTCCCCCGTGTGCAGACCGCCGCTCCTCGCATATTCAATTTCCGCTGCTCGAACAATGATTCTGCCAAAGTCAGGCCTCTCCATATACAAACCTGTTATGTCTGAAGATCCTGGCTCTAGCCCCTTCCAGTCGGCTACATCGCCGTGCTGAGAACGCAAGACAGTTAAAACAGTATCGTGTAGCTTCGGACCCATAGGGAATGGTATATTCGCAATTTGTTTAAATAGATCGTGCGTCTCCATGTCTCCAGATGCATATTTATTTCTCAATTCATCTTCTGGTAGAGATTCAAGATATTCACTGGTTCTACGGATAAATGCCAAGGTTTCGTCTCTAGACTCTTCTTGTAAACTATCTTCCCCTAAACTAGAACGCTGCTCGCTAAGACCAGGAGACTTATCTTCCTCCGCCCCGTCCCCGTCTTTGGCAGCATCAATTGCCGAGCATACCGTTTTTACCGCAGTTCCGTCCTCCCCACCCTCGTTATTACCGATGATTCCAAGTGCTTCCGCAAGTTCGTCTGGGGGGACCCAGCTTAAAGCTTCTGCTGTTTCTGGTGCTCGACCTACTCCCGTTTCTTCGGTAGTGGTAATAATCTCTTCCGCACCAACAATATCCGTCGTTAGCCTATCTGCTTCTGTTGGCCCCGGAACACCATGTGACTCTTCGATCAGATTGGCCACCGCTTGATCTTCTGCTGCCATAGCCGTCCCGAGGTTGTCGCCGTGGCGGTCACGAAAGTGTTCACGAATAGCACCGAAATATGCTTTGGCCCTATCATAGAGCGCTCCGGGCATATTTCGCTCTGGACCCATAGTATCCACGGGCGGATTGGGTTGAGAATGTTCCAGTAATTCTGTCATGTTTTCGTTTTAGGTTGCTCCTAACAGTATACGCTCACTGTCTTGCGCCGTACAGACATATAATAATGTGGCACATGCCGATGCGGCGGCCGGTTGCATCGTCGCAACAGGGGTGGTATACTAGCGATCAACTGCTTGGGATAGACCGACTGCAGGGACGCTCGCCTGCTAACCGGTCGCCACGCATACGACTATCAAAACAATGAGCAAGAGGTAAATTAACCTAATGAAGAAAGATCTTCACCCTAAAGATTACCGTTTAGTGGTCTTTCAGGATCTCAATAACAACACCACCTATTTAACGAAGTCGACTGTCGCGACCGACGAGACAATCACGCTCGACGGTACAGAATATCCCCTGGTGAAAGTACACATCACCGGTTCCAGCCATCCGTTTTACACTGGTGAAGAGCGTGTGCTCGATATCGAGGGCCGTGTCGACAAGTTCAAGGCCCGCGCCGCTGCTGCGGAAAAAGCTAAGGCCGCACGCATGGCTGCCGCGCAAAAGACATCGAAACGCGCTGCTGCCAAGGCTGAAAAAGCCGAGGAAGACACCAAAGAAGAGTCTAAGTAGCGACATTCACATACAAACCGCCGGGGATATCCTCTTTCGGCGGTTTTTGTTTATACTAGGGAAGAAGGAAGATGGAATGGAGCATAAAGAGCAAATCCTACGCACAGAATACGAGGAGTTGCAGCAGAAGCTGCAAGATCCTTCGGTTTACACCGACCCCGGCTACCCGAAGCTCGCCAAACGCCAAAAATACCTCGGGGAAGTCCTTTCCCTCCTAGAGGCGCTCGATAAGCTGCGGCGACAGGAGCGAGAGGCGAAGGAGCTAGCTGCGGGCAGTGACGATATGGCCGAGCTAGCCCGCTCTGAGCTAGAAAGTCTTGGTCTGAAAATCGAAAATTACGAATTGAAAATTGCGGAGCTACTAACTCCTAGGGATCCCAACGACGAAAAAGATGTCATCATCGAAATCCGCGCTGGTGCTGGCGGCGACGAGGCGTCGCTGTTTGCCGCGGAGCTATACCGCATGTATATTCGCTGGAGCGAAATGCACGGCTATAAGGCAGAGCTGGTCAGTGAAAGCCCGAGCGAAGTTGGCGGCTTCAAGGAAATTATCTTCGAGATGAAGGGCGATGAGCTGTACAAGCAGCTCAAATTCGAAGCCGGCGTTCACCGTGTCCAGCGCGTTCCGGCGACCGAAAGCCAAGGGCGCATTCATACGTCGACCGTCACCGTTGCCGTCCTACCGGAGGCCGAAGAGACTGATATCGAGATCAACCCCAACGACCTACGCATCGATGTGTTTCGCAGTGGTGGCCATGGTGGTCAGAGTGTCAACACGACTGATTCGGCCGTGCGCATCACGCACCTGCCTACTGGCATCGTCGTCGCCAACCAAGATGAGAAGTCGCAGATAAAAAATAAGGCGAAGGCCCTGAGCGTCCTACGCTCTCGCTTGCTCCAAATGAAGATTGAGGAGGAGCAAAAAAGCCTCAGCGACGCCCGAAAGAAACTCATCGGCAGCGGTGACCGCAGCGAAAAAATCCGTACCTATAACTTCCCGCAGGACCGTATCACCGATCACCGCATCGGCTATAGCCGCAGCAACATCCCCGGCGCAATGGACGGCTCCATAGACGACCTCATCGAGAAATTGGCCGAGTATGACCGCGAGCTCACAAGCAACGATACGTGAGTGGTTACGCCGCGCGGAGGCCGAGCTTTCAGCTGCGGAGGTCGATACCGCCAGGCTCGACTCGTTGGTCCTCCTGAGCGATGAGCTTGAGAGAGATAAAGCGTGGCTTTTAGCTCACCTTGATTTCGTTTTACAGGGGTCAGAAATGAAAATACTGAATACAAAAATTACTCAAAGAGCCCGGCACGTACCACTTGCGTACATCCGTGGTAAGGCTGAATTCTACGGCCGAGAGTTCACTGTCAACGAGCACGTACTCGTCCCCCGCCCTGAATCAGAAGCGATGATTGACCTGCTGCTGAACTCAGGAAGTGGAAAACAAGAAATGGGAAATGAAAAATGGGAAATGAAAAATGGCCACGGCCGCGGCCGCGGCTGCGCCATAGTTGATGTCGGTACCGGCAGCGGCTGCCTAGCCATAACTGCCAAGCTGGAGCTACCCAAGGCGGACGTCGCTGCCATAGATATTGACCCAAATTGCCTAAAAATCGCCCGTCAAAATGCCCGCGCACTCGATGCCAATATCACTTTTTTGCGCGGCAACCTGCTCGAGTCAGCAGATATTCCAAATTCCAAATTCCAAATTCTAATCTGTAACCTGCCCTATGTGCCCGAAGCGTATCCAATCAACCAGGCGGCGCGGTGCGAACCAAAACTTGCCCTATTTAGCGGTGAAGACGGGCTGGGACACTACCGCGATCTGTTCGCACAGGTCGCCGCACGCTCGGTCAGGCCCACCCTGGTGCTGACCGAGTCGCTGCCGAAGCAACATGTGGCTCTCGCGCAATTGGCTGAGACTGCTGGCTTACGTCTCACTGATACCAAAGGCTACGTGCAAGCCTTCACCCACCTGGCATAGGGCACTTGCCGCCAGTCTTCTACTTGTTAATTACTGCTCGACGACGCAGGTACTTCAGCGAGCTTGACGTCGATCTGCATCGTCTTGTCGCCGCGAACGACAGTAAGCTTCACCGTGTCACCAACCTTGTAGCCACTGAGTGCTGATAGCAGACTCGTTTTTTCATCAATAGCCTTGCCATTTACCTTCGTGATGACATCCCCCTCTTGCAGGCCAGCTTTATCGGCCGGACCACCACTGATGATAGTTTCTGATCCCATACTGCGGGCGTACGGTATGTAGGCGCCGCGGTTCACGCTCAGGTTGTATTCTTTGGCAATATCATCCGTCAGCATAACGTACCGAACACCGAGGTACGGCCGCTGCAGCTTACCAGTCGACTTCACGCTCTCGATCAGACCCTTGACGTTATTGATTGGGATGGCGAAGCCGATATTCTGCGAATCGCTGGCCAGCGCCGTATTGACGCCGATGACCTCTCCGTTCAGATTGACGAGTGGTCCGCCAGAGTTGCCCTCATTGATAGCGGCATCGGTCTGGAACATATCATCGAGATTTTCCGACGATGAGCCCGATCCATCACTCGCCTGTACACTTCGACCGTAGCCAGAAACGATGCCGGTTGTGACTGTATTTTGGAACTGTCCGAGTGCATTGCCTATCGCCACCACCGAGTCACCGACCTTCATCTTACTCGAGTCACCGATAGTTGCCGGCTTCAGGGTGTGCCCCTTGAGGTTTTCGACCTGCAGAAAGGCGATGTCGAGACTATCGCTATCGGACGTACGACCGACTACCTTCACATCATCAAGTACCGTGCCATCGCTCAGAGTAACACTCACGTCGGTCGTCCCGCTCGGCACGACGTGCCGATTCGTCAGGATCAGACCACTACTCGTGAGGATGATGCCTGTCCCAGCACTCTCCTGGGTTTGCGAGCCAGAGGACCCGCTGCCACCGAAGTAATCAAACAGGCTCCCAAACGATGATGAAGCAGATGAAGACTGCGATGTAACGTTGACCGACACGACACTTTCACCAACCTCATCGGCGATTGAGCTGACGAGATTTGCCTTGTCCGTGAGAATCGTCTTTTGCTGGACGATGCTCGGCGAGTCGCTGCGGGTGTTCGCACCGAGCCAGCCACCACCGAACCCCAGCGCAACGATACACACGCCGACGAGAATGTATTTACCAATCTTGCCACGGTTCCGCATCGCAGGCGCAGCCACTTTACCGACTCCACCAGTAGGCGCATCTTTCGACGCCTGTATGTTTGCCGTCTTTACTGATTGCTTTTTGGTCTGTGATACTTGCTTTTTCTCAGTCATACCTCTCCTTTATCTCATGTGAAGCTGACAATAATCTGAGAATTCTATACGAGCTTATCGCCCCAGTCAGAAAACACAATGATGACGAGTAATATTGTCACCAGGATGAACACGATTTGCCGCCGTACCGCCTTGGACAGTTTGTCAAAATGGTCTAGGTAATACAATGTGCCCATACTGAAGCCCATCGTGACGAGGATAAGCGTCGGCTGAGCCACTACGTTGTAGTAATAGATAAGCCAATGTCCCAATATCCACGTCAGTGCTGCTCCGAAATATGCCCAGATGTACGCCGCCAGCCGGATGTGCTGCTCATCAAAACTGTAAAAGAAGTGGTGCGCCGTGAAGAAACAGATGAGGCCGACAGCGCCGACGAGCTGCGCCAGTGGGATGTGATCCCACACCGAGAAAACTGCCATTAGGCCGACGGTCAAACCCAGCAAGGCCTGGATGGAGACCCAGAGTACATCGTTTCGCGGCTTAATAAAGATGAGCCATACCATCCACGCAGCCACATAAACCAGCCGGAGCCATAGCGTGTCAGTACCGTCCATCAGTGCCAAGACGGAAAGGCCGATGATGACATCGACCGCATTCGCACGGATATTCGCGAGCCAGAAGCGCGGCCGCACTGCAAACATGCGCCATTTGCTCAGCAGAATGACGGCCAGGGCGACGGGCACAAAACTTGTTTGCACCAGCACAAACACGAGTATCGGGAGAAGCAAGTTGAATAATATATATAGACTGTGCGAAAAGCCGCGGCTCGGCTTGAGCTTATTGATAAGTGGCCTCATATACCTGCAATTATAACAAATTGCGCGTTTGTCGGCACGGTGATTCCGGGCTGCGGTAGAGTCGCGGTGGTACTCACACCGTACCTATCCTGAAGGTAATGCTTGGTGTACGGTTTGGCACCGTCCGTCAGATCGACGATCGTCATCCCGGCCGGGAGATTCTTGCCCGTAGCCGTGCCGACGACATTGTAGCCGTAGCTTGTCAGTACATCCGCCGTATGCTGCTTCAGATCTTCGGTCGCACCGACCACGTACACACCGGCGGCTTCTTTCACGAGGTACCCGTCGCGAAGTTGCGAACGCACGTATGACTGGATTTCGCTATATGTGTCGAAGCCTGCTTTTGGCCTGACCACCGATGCGCTGCCCACTCGGTCGGTCGTCACGAGATTCTGTGGTGACGTCAGGCTGAGCGAGGAGATATCACTATCGTCAATCTGCCTCATGATGCTATACAGGCGACTGGCCGCGGTGGTGCTCAGATCGGTTCGTACATTATCACCGAAGGCGTTCATAAGGCTATCGATTTTCGCCGGACTACTGAGTGTACCGAGGCTGAGAGCCTTCTGCTTCAGCGCAAGTGTGAGCTGCCGTTGCCGTTCACTACGTGCAAAATCAGAGCTTGTCTCGCGGGAGCGAGCGTAGAGAAGCGCCTGCTTGCCATTCATCTTCTGTACACCGATAGCTGCCAATATCGGACTGTGGGCATTCTCCCAGGCCATCGTTGGATCATAGAGCTGCTCGGTTACATTCACTGTCACGCCGTCGACCGTGTCGACCGCCTGCTGAAAGGCCTGAAAATCAACCAGCACATTGTAGTTGATAGCGATACCGAGCACATCACCCACCGCCGTGTCGATACTCGAGAAGCCGGCTTCAATTGCCTGCTGGTTGTCGCTCGACAGATCGGTCTTACCCAGGTATTTATATTTGCCGCTGCTGTACGCCGCATTGAGTTTCTGGTAAGAGCCGAAATAGTTTACCGGCATCTTGACCCAGAGGTCGCGCGGCACACTGAGCATCGCCGCTTTCTTATTCACCGGGTCGACGCTGAGTACCATAATCGTGTCGGTCAGGTCGCCGCCGGGGTGATTTTCGCCGCCCACCCCGAGCATGAGGATATTAACACGACCATCCCCTTCCCCCTTGAGCAACTCTGGTGCGACGTGGGTGCTACTCAGCGCCGCCACCGTGCTGCTGCCACGGAATACCTTGTGGACATTGCTGTACCCGCGCCAGACGAGAAGTCCGCCGCTCAATATCACGAGGCCAACCATGACGGCCAGACCTTTCATTACGCCGCGGAGCCAGGGTCTGCGGCGCCGCACGATACTCAGTGGATGCTCGGGCGCTCGGTACCGCGGGAGGTCAAAGTGGGGTAGTTGCTCGACGGCTGGCAGCTGTGACTTAGATACAACCCGCGCCGATCCCGTAGACGTTCGTGTAGGGCCAACCTCTCGGCTCGCCGCCTTGGCTACTGTCTCGGCTCTCCCGGTACTGCGAAGGTCGGGCTGCTGACTATAATTTCGGCGGCTCACGATAAAACCGTCGCTCACGCGTCCGGCTACTCGGCTTTGCTGTCGATTGCTATGTGTCATTCGTCTGTATTTTTATACTCTGTCTCATACTATATCGAAAACGAGAGGGCACGTAAAGCCCGCGCACCGAGGTATTTCACGGCCTTCGCGCCCCAATCAAGGTTCGGGTGTATGCTCTCATGAAAGCACGGAGAGAACCGTACTCGGGATTACAGGACTGGCAATGAGCAGCTCATTCCTAGGTTCCTAATTCCTAATTGCTAGCTCTTAATTCCCGGCGGGCTGGGCCCGCCCGGAGGCCATCGTATTTTTGGCAGCGTGAGTGACATACGGTATAGTTAATACGATGAATAATTCGCAGCCCTCGACGGATGCCAGTAGACCGGCCACAAGTGCTGGTGCCTCCACGTCCGTTCATCATAACAGCGAACACACGGGCAATCTCCGCACTACGCTCTCAACCATCGGCATCCTGATGCTCGCGCCGATCATCGCCGTTTTCCTCACGCTGTTCGTCTTTCAGTCATACCAGGTTGATGGCCCCAGCATGGAGCAAACCCTCCAGAACAATGACCGCTTAATCGTCTGGAAACTACCCCGCACCTGGTCACGTATCACCGGCAACCAGTACGTGCCAAAGCGCGGCGACGTCATCATACTGAATGAGTCAGGTCTTGCGAATTACGGTAGCATGGACGACGATAAACAGCTCGTCAAACGGGTCATCGGTCTGCCCGGCGATCATATTGTCATCAAAAACAATGTCCTAACTGTCTACAATAAGGAGCACCCGAAAGGCTTCCAACCGGACGCGACACTCCCCTACGGCAAAGATGGCGCCATTCCACCCACCACCGATGAACTGGATGTGACGCTCTCGTCATCGCAGCTTTTCGTCTGCGGTGATAACAGGCCCAATTCGCTCGATTCGCGCTCGTTTGGCCCCATCCAAACCAGCCAAGTCGTGGGCAAACTCGTCGCCCGCATCTTCCCGCTCAACACTATGCAACGTTTTTAGATTGCCTTTTCTTTCATCGGTCAGCGAAAAGACTGCCCTTCGAAGCAGTCAAACCATCCGGCCAGTGGAAACCCCGAGCCTGCAAAACGACTGATTTCAGAAAAGTTTGCTCGGCGCTGGTGCGACGAGGATGTCTGAGCGAGTGGCAACGAGCGAGTTCCTTAAGGAGCCAAACGTCGAGTAAACTTTTCTGAAGTAAGCCGGTCGTTTGCATTCGGCTCGGTGCCCTTTGCTTCTTTCTGGCAAGAGAAAGAAGATA
>CAYWOA010000015.1:0-16058 GCA_964459795.1 uncultured Candidatus Saccharibacteria bacterium
GACTGCAGTGCAGAACTCCACGGGAGATGTTGCAAAGGTCTTGAACTAATTACGGAGCGTCGCGTTTAGAAAATCAACCAGACGAATGTAGCGATGCAGATTTTGTACCGACGTCCTAAGGTTCACCGCGATACCAAGCCTTTGCTTGCTATCGCTCGGCTGCAGGCTGGCGACCGTTTGCCCAGATCGTTCATTGAGCAACTTAGTGACGGTATCTTTCAGGCTAGATAAATCGAGCGAGAACCGCCCAACTTGAGCTGTACGCGGTTGTTGCTGCGGTTCTGCCTCACGAGCTTTCGTCAATATACGCTGGCTCGCTTCACGGTTAATAGTCTCCCACACGCTTTGGAATTTATCACTCTGGATGACCTGCTTTGTGCGGTTCGTTAACCTAGTCTGCAGCTGATCGCTCAGCGCCGGCGCCAAAAAGACGGCTCGGTCGGGCAACGCTTCGGCGATCCGGTTTTAGAGGTCGGTCGTCGTAAACAAGCGATTGACACTATAGCTACTAAGAGCTGCGGCGACGGTATCATTTTTGGGAACTGAAGCGACTGTGGCAACCCAGTTGTCAGTTGTCAGTACTTGTTTCTCTACCCAGTGCACCATCGAATAGCCGACAACTGCAGCAAGCCCAATGACAATAAAGATCCCAGCTACAAGCATCCGCCAATTGAAATGGTGGTTGGACTGCGTGGGCTGCGACGAACGAGCCATAGCTTTTCCTCCCTGTTAACTCCTATTGCCTTTGTTATAGCACTTTCTCTGGTATTTGACTAGTATATATCTCACAGTTTTCATAGGGCATGGTTTGGGTGGATTATTCAGTAAGCTGAGTATAGGGGCCTGTTCTGTGAGGGCTTCGTGATAAAAACCGGGGTTCGCAGTGAATAGACAAACTCTCCTGTGGCCGCTAGCTTAACCAGTGACAAGTAAAACTTACGGGGCGCGCTGCTGGATGAGATTTGCAAGCACATTGTAGTGTGCACTGCAGAGCCAGATGGTGATGGCAATGAGCGCCGGCAGGATGATGAAATTCTCGACCGTCTTGCCGGTGGTGATGCGCCAGGCACGCACTGGCGGAAAACCGAACTTGAATGGGATGGGCAGCAGCCACGGCACCCCTTCTTTGGTCAGTGTGTCCATTACCAGGTGCGAGAACATGCCAATGATGAACGCACCCCACACAAAGCCGACGTCGATATGTGGCATAATCGGCTGCAAAAACTGCAGCAGGAGCAGCGCCGCGCCGGCAAAGCTCGCCACGCCAAGCAATGAGTGTGAGAAAAACCGGTGACCACCGACGAGCACGCCAAACACCTTGCCCAGGTACCGCCCCACCGGCAGATTACGCCACAGCGGGGCGGTCGGCTGGTCGATATCGGGAGCGATGCCGCCGAGCTGATTGGCGAGGACAGCTGCCAGACCGGTTGCCACCGTGATAGATCCCGGCGGCACAGCAATCACCCACAGAGTCAGCGCGGTGAGGGCAGCAGCGTCGTGAGTGCGAGCAGTCATAGTTACTACTCATTGTACCGCACCCACGGGTCACCTCTGTCAGGCGGGTTGTAAATGCTCCGCAAAATCGCTACAGTATAAGCACGAGAGGTTACAGGGGACAAGACTAGATGGTAGCAAAAGTGCCAAAACGAGACTGGCTAGGTGCGTTACAAAGACTATGGGTTCGCC
This sequence comes from uncultured Candidatus Saccharibacteria bacterium, assembly GCA_964459795.1. Classification (GTDB taxonomy): domain Bacteria; phylum Patescibacteriota; class Saccharimonadia; order Saccharimonadales; family UBA4665; genus JAGXIT01. Next base: position 1,687 of record CAYWOA010000015.1, read on the forward strand.
ACTGGCGAGATTGGTTTTTCCTGGCCGTGCTACTACTCTTCGTCATTGAAGCCAGCTGGATTGCCATCCACAGTGCCTTCCCGATGGCTTTCGATGAGGGCTACCACTTCAGGCTCATCCAGTTCTTCGCTGGTCACTCGAACCCTATCGTCACCTCGCAAGATCCAAGCACCTACGGTCTAGGCAATATCGTGCATAATTCGTCATGGCTCTACCACTGGCTACTCAGTTTTCCGTATCGTCTGCTAGCACTCAGCCACTCCCAGTACGTCGAAGTTGTCGGCCTGAGGTTTCTAAACATCGGTTTGGCAGTGTGTAGCCTGCTCCTTTTGCACCGTTTGCTGCGGCATTTTCGGCTTGATTCAGCTATACGTACCTTCGTGGTACTGCTGTTTTGCCTGACGCCGGTTGTCACCGCGCTCTCGGCACAGATAAATTATGACAACCTCGTCCTGCTGCTGTCGCTCGGGGTAATGTACTATGTACTGTACTTCGTACGTGAGCTACGCGCTGGCAAGCCGAGCGGCAAGACGCTAGCGAAGCTACTCATCGTCAGCCTCGCCGGAACATTGGTGAAATTTAGCTTCTTGCCGATTGTAGCCGGGACGGCCGTCGTTACCGGCGCCGCGTGGTATATAAACCGGCGCCGCGCTGGCGTGTCACTATCCCGCGTCTGGCAAAGTTTTCGGGGGCTACCTGCCCTTACCCGCTCGCTGCTCGCAGTCGGCGTTTTGCTGAGCGCTGGATTGTTTGGGCTTTTTTACGGCCAAAACTTGGTTCGCTACCACAATCTGACACCATCATGTGACCAGGTACTGAGCATTTCGGCCTGTAGCAACTACTATGCCTGGGAACGAAACTATGAGCTCGCTGAGTCACGTGACCCCGCTATGGCACTCCAGGGACCACTAACGTACGCTTACCACTGGCTAACGACAAGCTGGTACCATCTCTACGCGGAAATCGTTCCAACCGGTGGTATCGTGCATATCGCAACTAGCTTTTATATACTGCTGCTCAATGTAACCGCACTTGCGGTGCTAGTGACTCTTGTGAGCATACGCAAGGTGCTCCGACGTTACCCACTGCTGCTGCCGATGCTTGGTCTCAGCTCAGTGTACGTATTGGGTCTGTGGCTACGCAATTACCATGACTACCGGCACCTCGGTGAGGCAGTGGCGGTGCAGGGCCGCTACCTTGTTCCCGTCCTGGCATACTACTACCTTGTGCTCGTACTGGGTGTACACGAATTTTTCACGTCCTCAAATACTCACCGCCAATGTGTCGGCCGGCGCATAGAAATCGGTGCGGCAGTCTTTGTTGCTGCCATGTTTATCTGGTACGGCGGTGCGGTGCGGTATCTTTCGGACATCTTGCCGGAATCTCACTGGCAGGAAAAAACGGCACCGTCTGTCGCCGTTTCTGGCCGCGACACGCACCGAACACTCTAGCCGACCACATGCACTGTCGCCGGATTATCGTGGGAAGTACTGCCGAATGATAGCCGCCCGCTTGGCACCAACGACCAGGGCAAGTTCGGCGTCGCTGGCCACCGTTGCCCCGCGAACACTACCGAACGCCCTGATAAGCTTTTTGCGCGTAGCAGGACCGATGCTTGGGATATCATCGAGCAGGCTCGCCGTCTGCCGCTTCAGCTTGAGCGTACTATGGTATGACACTGCAAAGCGGTGCGACTCATCACGGATGCGCTGAAGTAGCTTGACAAGATTGGTGCTGTGCGGCAGATTCAAGAGAATGAAATCATCTGTTTCAGTCGCATAGCCACCGAGTTTGTGCAGAATGTCGCGATTCAGGGTGATGTTACTTGCTACTTTCTTAATGACAATCTGCTCCTCCCGCTTAGCAAGACCGACCATCCTGATACTGCTCAAGGACAGTCCTTGAGCAGTGAGAGTTTGAGCGGCTTCGTCACGGGCACGGATAGCCGCATCGAGCTGCCCTTTTCCGCCATCGATCAGGAAGAGATCGGGCTTGCCCCACTGCTGAATATTCCTCTCGGAGAGTCGGCGAGTGATGGTCTCGTACATATTGTAAAAATCATTGTTATGTTCGCGGCGGGTCTTAAATTTGCGATACTGCCCCTTATCACTGACGCCATTGGTAAAAACGACCATGCTGGCGACGACGTTCGTCCCCTGCATGTGGCTGATGTCGTAGCCCTCAATCCGGCGCGGAAAGCCCGATAGGCCAAGCAGCTCAACGAGTTCATTCAGGGCGTGGTCTTTGCTGATGTCCAGAAATTCCTTATCGCTGAAGATGACCTGCCGACCAATGCCCTGAAGGGCCAGTAGCTGATTACGAAGTTTCGCCGCGAGTTCGTAATTTTGCGACTTACTCGCAATTTTCATCTCCCGCTCAACCTCTTTGATAACACCGGCTCGCTTACCCTCTATAACAGCTATGAGGCGCCGCAGGTTTGCCCGATAGCCCTGTAGGCTGGTTTTGCCCTCCTCTAACCCCGGGTCAAGCCCCAGATGATAGTGCAGCGTTGTTCGTTTTTGTCCGGCTACCCGGCGAGTAGCAAAGGGAAAGACGCGTCTCAGTAGTTTGAGCGCCTGCCGTACGCCGGCGGCGGAGTAGTAAGGCCCGAAATAACGCGCCCCGTCATCAAGCGGCCGGCGAGTCGTCGTCACGGTGGGGTAATCGCTGTCATAATCAATCCGGATATAGCTGAGCGCCTTGTCATCGCGTAGCAGAATATTGTAGCGCGGCATATAGCGCCGGATCATCTCGGCCTCGAGGAAGAGTGCCTCCAATTCACTCTCCACCACCATCCAGTCGGTGTCAGTTATGTCGGCCACCAGCGCCTCGGTCTTCGGATCACGTCTACGGCTCGCCTGAAAATACTGTCGCACGCGGTTACGCAGCACGGCCGCCTTGCCTACATATATGATCTCCCCGGCGGCATTCTTATGGAAGTATACGCCCGGCTCTTTGGGCAGCCGCTTCAGCTTCTCTTGTAATATCTCATTCACCATTCAATAGTACCAAATGCTAGGACACGTGTTCATACTGAGCGCTCGACCCTATCGATTTTATTCCTATTGCCAAACATTTTCTGCGTTTTCACAAGTTACGAGCCAAAATGTTGCGGTTAATCTATGGGCAGATTTATGTTCCAGCAAGCTCGAGAAGCTTGCGGGTCGTATTGGCACTGCGAATAGTGATATCTTGATAGGCCCGCGTCCCAACGATTTTTGACCAACGGGTTCGGCCAAAGGTAGCGAGCGGCGCGCTCCAGAATATTACATGCCCTGAAGCAGCTACACGCTCGTACTCAGGCTTCGCCGTTCCAACCTCTGCCATGATATCCTTTGGCTGAGCCGGCGGGATAACAAAGATGGCATTGTGCTTGGCGGCCGGATCATCTCCCCACCACGCCGGGGCAGCAGCGAGAGCTTTTTGCAATTCTATCGCAGAAATTACCGTTGTTCGCACTAAAAATCCAAACGTGTTTTGCACACCGTGTTCAATCTGACTAATCATGTCTGGCTCGTCGGTTTCGGTGGTCGTGAAGAATACGTTGCCACTATTGATATACGTCGATACGTCTGTGAAGCCAAGCTGCTCAAAACAAACGCGCAGCTCGGCCATGGAGACGGTATTATTGCCGCCCACGTTGATACCCCTCAGCAGCGCAACGTACCTCACAGGCTCCCCTGCTCACGCTGCTGCTTGTTATGCAGCACAACCCGTTTCACTAGGTCTACTGGCAGCGGCTGATTGTGCGGAAACTGCACCGAGCCTTTGCCGTGTTTGTAGGCGGCAAACTCGGCCTGGAATGCCTCGTGGCCGTTTGGGGTTGCATAGAGACCAACATGCTGGTCGAAGCCGCCAAAATACACGAGCGGCTTGCCGCCCAGCTTATAGCAGGCCAGGCCGTAGCTCATCTGCTCCTGCGCCTCCGGAACCGCTGTGCGGATGATTTTTCTTATCGTGTCCAGCCGCCGACGCACCTCGCCGTCAAACGTCGCCAGATATGCATCGACTGCTGCTTGTTGTTCTTTCGTCATACGTTCTCAAGCCCGGCGATATCAATCTTTTTCATCTGCATCATTTTTTGCACTGCCCGGGGCGTCTTCAGGAACTCATTCACGTTCTCCGGCACAATTTGCCAGCTGACACCGAACTTGTCCTTGCACCAACCGCATTGTTCTGCCTCTGTGACGTGAGACAGCTTCGCCCAGTAGTAGTCAATCTCTGTCTGGTCACGGCAGCTAACCAGAAAAGACACCGCTTCACTAAGGGTAAACACTGGACCACCGTCGAGACACATGAAGCGCTGACCAGCCAACTCGAATATACCAGTAATTATTTTGCCGCTCATACCCCTGAAGTGCTCGTCGAGCGACTCATCTGGGTAGTACTCCACATGTGTGATACGCGAATTAGGGAAGACTGTGATGTAATACGCCATCGCTTCGGCGGCGGAATCGTTAAACCAGAGGAATGGACTAATTTTCTGTACATCGGCCATCTGCGCACCTAACATCTTTCCTTTATGATTACCCGTACGGTATCGCCCACATCTTTATTGATGGAGTGCAGCGCCGCAGCCGTAATGGGCAGCTTGTGCATGCCATTACCAAGAGCCATAAACGATGTCTCAAACGGGTGGCCATCGAACGTGCCGCGTACTTTTACGCGGCCGCGAGTCGCAAAAAACGCTGCTGATTTATCCCACGTGAGGTATGTCCAGCCACCTTTTACAGGGCTCTTATGAACTTCGGAGGTAAACGTTACTGGTGGCATACACACCGCCAGTGTATCAGAATCCGCTACAATAGCTGTCATGGATCTTACCGAAGCAGAACAAAGCTTGTGTGTGGCCGATTCCACGCTTGGGCAGCTGATCGCACGACTGCTTGTTTTCACTTGTGGCATATGCTCGATAACGCACCGATGTCGTAACCTTAGCTATGGCTACAGGGGCTTATCAAGCGAAAACAAAGCCGCTGGCATAGACTTGTAGGTGAACAGATTTTCGATAATCGCTGCATACATATCAACTACGTCATCAAGGATTGCCACCCCATTCGCCTGCTTCAAGGCTTTCATATCGTTGATACTGAGCCACCGCACGTCCTGCGACTCGCCGTCTTTGGGCTTCGCCCTCGGAGGCTGCTCGGCAACAAACGCATAGCACGTATCTGAATGGTAGTGGGCCGGGCCGGCCGTATGCGTATTCATCATAAACGGTAGCGGGTGCGTGACTGCCCCAGTTACCCTGGGTTGAGCAAGGTCGGGCTGCAGAATAGCGAGTTCGGCAAGCGTGTAGCCGCTTTCCTCTTCAAGCTCATGCGCCATAGCTTGCCATGGTGTCTCATCCAGCTCTATGTGGCCCCCGACCTGCATAAGCACGCCGAGTTTGCGGTGCAGATGCACCAGGCACTGCCACTCGCCCACTTTCTTACGCACAATGTAGGCGCTCACTGTCATATCATGCTGACCCGGCTTGGTATGGATATGCGGCATCAGCCAACTTTCTGTTTGTGCTTGCCTACTTTTTGCGTGCCCTTTTGTCGGCACCCGGCAGTATGATAACGCCTCTTCGGGTCTTGTTTGCAGCTCTCGCAAATGAGAACCAGCTCGTTGCAGGCGGGCAACTCACAGTTTTCATAATTGCTCGTTGGGCTGCCGCAGTGGATACAGGTGCTGATGACTTTGGCGTGGTCACTAAACTCCATGCCCATCCGGCCATCGAAAACATACAGGCTACCTTCCCACAGACCATCATCGCCGTATGTTTCGCCGTACTTCACGATACCGCCATCTATCTGGTATACCTCCTCGAAACCGCGTTTTTTCATCATCGCGCTGAGTAGCTCGCAGCGCACGCCGCCCGTGCAGTAGCTGATAACCTTTTTGGATTTCAAGTCATCGTATTTGCCACTTTCCAGCTCGCTGATGAAGTCGCGGCTCGTGCGTGTATCTGGCACCACGGCATTTTTGAAACGCCCAACGTTGGCCTCGTACTGGTTACGGCCGTCGAAAAATACCACATCGTCGCCGTACGTTTTGACCATCTCATTCACCTGCTGCGGCTTCAGATGCGGGCCGGTACCGACGACACCATTTTCGTCAACCTCGATCTCTTTGTATGATTCGAATGCCACTAGTTCTGGCTTGGTCTTGACGCTCATGCGCGGAAAGTTTTCGCGGCCGCCCTCGCTCCATTTCCACACAATATCTTTGAAGCCAGGAAACTGTTTGGTCGTCTTCACATATGCTTTCAGATCCTTGAGTTCGCCGCCGACCGTGCCATTGATGCCCTGCTGGCTGACCAAAATCCGACCACGCAAGTTCAAGCTATCGCACAGCGTTTTTTGCCACAGCTTGAGCACTTCTGGATCTTTCACAGGGGTAAACTTATAGTAAAGAAGGATTTTTTGCATCGATGACAGTATACCGTAAAATGTGTTTATGGCGCACCACAATGACACTGACGGGTTTTTGGGCACGACGTATATTTCGCACGGCGACGATCATCAGGATGACAAGCATGACGATCCTGAGAACGATGCACCAGATGAAAAAATGAAGAGCCACCCAGAGCAGTCTCGTTCCGAAGCAACAGAGATAGAGGCACTGGAGCAAGAAATACGCCAGCTCGAATCCCACTTACAATCGTATGAAGTTGAAACCGATGAGCGTCTGCAGCATCTCGAACACCTCGCGGGTCACTCGCTCTCGCCCGAAGAAAAGGTCTTTGGGATTCAAGAAGATTCCTGAATAACGAACTCGTATCTACCCCCTACCCCTCCCCGAGCGACGGGCAATTGCTTCCCATCTTCTGCAACCTCGACAAAACAGGTACATGCAGCGCTTATTTCATACTTGCATTTACATAACAGCGGTAGTATAGTTGTATGAATTACAAACGTAACGGAAAGGCGCCAGAAATGTTGATCTACATCCCTTATACCGGATTTGACGGCGTCGTTTCCGGGCACATCTAATCTCGTTACTTACAGCAACCAAGCGATATGAGCTTGGGGCGACAGAACTCTAACCAACATTCAAACCTTACAACACTTTTTATTTAAGCTGGCACCTTAGGAGAGCCGCGTTATGAAAAAACGCAGTAGCACAACCATAAAACGCACCCTGGATATTTATTGGCAACACAGCAAAAAATATCCGAGAAGCCTGGCCGTCATTTTTATCTGCACCCCGATTATTCAGCTTATCGACGATTTTGCGGTGCCGTTTCTGACTAGTCTGGTGCTCACCAAAATAGTGCAGTCTCATGGACCGCTGCACCTCGAAGCATTTTTGCCATATATTGCCGGTATTTTAGCCATCGAACTAGCGGTTAATTTTCTATGGATTCCTTATGTCAGGGTTGTGTGGCGATTTGAAGAAGCAGTCATGCGAGATCTATACACAACGTCGTTTAATCATCTCATGAAAATGAGCTATCGGTTCTACGGCGACCGTTTCGGTGGCTCGCTAGTAAATCAAGTCAACAAGTTTTCTAATTCTTTTGAGCGTTTGGCAGACACGCTTATTTGGAGTCTATACAAGCTCATTATTGCGTTTGTGTTTACTGCCATTCTGCTGGTAAAGCCGGCACCGCTTTACGTACTTGTTTTGGTTGTATTTTCAGCCGTGTATGTTTTACTGCTTTTCAGGCTGAAAAAGGGCGAGCGCCCATATAACGAACAGTGGGCTACACTTGAGTCGGAACGTACCGGGCAGTTGGCCGACACCGTCACAAACATCGTAGCAGTCAAATCATTCGCGCATGAAGACCTCGAGAAAAAACTATATGGTCATAAGCTGGATAACGTATACGATGTATCCCTCGCCACCATGCACAAAGTCATGAGCAACGAAAGATTTACCACCGCCGCACAGCGCGCCATCAATGGCTTTTCGATTTTAGTGGCGATTGTTTTGGGTATCAAACTGAGCATTTCTGTTGGGGTAATTTACCTCATTCTCAACTACACACTCAATATCGCTCGTCGTCTTTGGGATCTCAATAACCTGATTCGCAATATGAACCGCATATTTGGTGATGCACGCGACATGACAAATATTCTACAAATACCACCAGAGGTTGACGACGCTCCGGGAGCAGCAAAGTTACGCGCCATAAAAGGCGCGATCAATTTTCAGAGCATCGTGTTCAGTTACAAAGATAACGACGAAACCCTATTCGATAAGCTTAGTTTTAGTATAAAACCCGGTGAAAAAGTTGGCCTGGTCGGCTCAAGCGGCAGTGGTAAAACTACTATCACCAAGTTGCTGCTGCGGTTTATGGACATACAAAATGGCTCAATCAAAATCGACGGCCAAGACATTACGACCGTATCACAGCAAAGCCTGCGCATGGCAATTGCCTACGTCCCACAGGAACCTTTAATGTTTCACCGTAGTCTCATTGACAATATCCGTTACGGACAACTTGACGCCAGTGATGATGCCGTAATCGCCAGCGCGAAACAGGCCAATGCACATCAATTCATACGACTTCTGCCAAACGAGTATGACACATTGGTCGGCGAGCGTGGCACAAAGCTCAGCGGCGGCCAGCGGCAACGTATCGCTATCGCCCGAGCGATGTTAAAGAATGCACCTATTCTAGTCCTCGATGAAGCAACGTCCGCGCTGGATAGTGAGAGCGAGCTGCTGATCCAGGAAGCGCTCTGGAAGCTCATGGAGGGCCGCACAGCCATCGTTATCGCCCACCGACTGAGCACCATCCAGAAAATGGACCGCATAATTGTGCTCGATGAGGGCAAGATTGTTGAAGAAGGTTCACACAAAGAGTTGCTTCGGCGCGGCGGCACCTACGCCAAGCTCTGGGCTCACCAATCAGGCGGGTTTATAGAGGAGTAACACATCGCACCCCGGAAAACCCACGCACTAGCGATAACCATTGCTCAAGAAAAACGTGCGTATCAGTTTTTTGCAGGATTCTTGGCCTGAGAAGCGTCTTCTTTCTCTTCTTTACCGCCAGGACGAATTTCATCGGCCTGGGTGCCCTCGGCAGCGCCGCTCTCTGTGTCAGAGGCGACTTCCGACTCGTCAGTGGATTCACCGGCGGCTTCTTCATTGGCGGCAGCCAGCGCACTCGGCTCAAAGACAGTCGCAAGCACGTGCGCAGGCTCTGTTTCGACGGTCACAGTAGCAGGGACATCGAGATCAGCCACGGTCACTTGGTCACCAACTGCGACAAGCTTCTCGGCGTCATAGAACAGCTGGTCAGGCAAATCCCCGGGCAACGCCTTGACGCTGACCTCTTCAAGCTGAGTCAGGACAATCAACCCGCCGCGCTCGGCAGGACTTGATTCGTTGCCCTCGGCATAGTACGGGGCAACAGGCACTTCGGCTTCAACCTTTTGGTTGGCACTGACGGCATTGAAAACAACGTGCGTCACCGTCCCCAGCCGCGGATCAAAACTGGCACCGCGGATAAGTGTCGTGTAGGTCTTGCCATCGACTTTGAGTTCAACCGGATGGTGGCGCCCAGCCTGGTGCACGACTTTCGTCAGAGACTGGTAATCAGCCTGAACGTGAATGGAGTCCTTACCATGGTCGTGAATGACCGCCGGCACGACACCTTCCCTACGCAGGCGTTTTACAGCCTTGCCCAGGGTATCTCTCGTAGCAACTTCAAGGGTAATCGTATCAGACATTTCGGGTTTCCTCTCTTATAGTCAGCTGCTATTGTAGCATGTTTTCTCGGGGTCACAAAGCTTCGTGCGGTTTGCGGGGCCAGGTACTTTGGGCCGGATGTGACACATGCGGTACAATGGTGCCTATGTTTGACGTCACACACATGGTGCAGACCGGTGGTTTACTGCTGATTGCCCTCATCATATTTGCCGAATCAGGCATGATGATTGGCTTTTTCTTCCCCGGCGATACGCTACTCTTCTCAGCCGGCATTTTGGCGGCAGGCGGGCAGTTGCCTATTGTCTGGACCATCGTTGTCATCACACTGGCAGCAATCCTCGGCGACAATACCGGTTATCATATCGGCAAGACGGCCGGGCCACGTCTATTCAAAGATGATAACCTGCTCTTTCGTCATGATTACATCATGAGAGCCGAGCGATTCTACGAGAGATACGGCACTAAAACCATGCTGGTAGCGCACTTCGTGCCTGTAGTGCGATCGTTTGCTCCCGTCACGGCCGGCGCCGGCAAGATGAACTATAAAATGTTCTTTATCTACGATGCCATCGGTGTTATCGCCTGGACATGTCTCATCACCCTGCTCGGTTACTTCGTCGGCAGTCGCATCCCAGGTATCGAAAAATACATCGAGCCGGTGCTGCTAACGATCATCATCGTCTTCCTGGCACCAACGGTGTACCACGTGTGCAAAGATCCCAAGATCCGGGCAAGCATTAAGCAGAAGTTTCGCCGTAAGTCCAAAGATTAAAGCATCTTGTCAAGATACTGGCCCGTGTAGCTAGTACGTATCTTGGTTACCTGCTCGGGGGTGCCTTCGGCGATCACCTGGCCGCCAGCATCGCCCCCCTCTGGGCCCATGTCGATAAGCCAGTCGGCCGATTTGATGACATCGAGATTATGTTCGATGACAACCATGCTATTACCAGCCGCAACGAGGGCGTGCATGACACCGAGCAGTTTATCAACATCGGCCATGTGCAGCCCAGTCGTCGGTTCATCCAGAATGTACAGCGTGCGGCCAGTGGCTCGGCGGCTAAGCTCACTCGCCAGTTTGATGCGCTGGGCCTCGCCGCCGCTCAGCGTCGTGGCCGGCTGACCGAGGGTGATGTAACCCAGTCCGACATCGACGAGTGTCTGCAGCTTGCGGGCGATGACTGGGATGTTCTCGAAAAATTCGAGTGCCTGTTCGCAAGTCATCGCGAGTACATCGGCAATGGTCTTGCCTTTGTAGTGAATCTCGAGCGCTTCGCGGTTGTAGCGCTGGCCATGGCAAACCTCACATGGCACGTAAACATCGGGTAAAAAATGCATCTCGATCTTGATGATACCGTCGCCGGTGCAATTTTCGCAGCGGCCGCCCTTGACATTAAAGCTAAAACGTCCGGGACTATAGCCACGCAGTTTTGCCTCCGGTACGCTCGCGAATAACTCACGAATCGGCGTGAAAAGTCCGGTGTAGGTTGCTGGGTTGCTCCGCGGTGTGCGGCCGATGGGTGACTGATCGATGACGATGGCTTTATCGAGATTATCGAGTCCTTCAATGTCTTCGTGACGACCCGGCACAGTATTCGCCCGGTGTAGGCGCGCTTGCAGCTCCTTGGCCAAAATGTCATTGATAAGACTGGATTTACCGGAACCACTGACACCACTGACAACGACCAGTTCACCGAGCGGGATGCTGACATCGATGTTTTTGAGGTTATTTTCTTTTGCACCGACGATCCGAAGTGACTTGCCATTGCCCTTGCGCCGCTTTTTCGGCACCGCGATCGATCGTTTGCCACTGAGGTACTGCCCAGTGATGCTCCCAGTAGCAGCTTCGACCTCGCGTGGAGTACCTTGCGCCACGACGTGGCCGCCGTGTACACCAGCGCCCGGACCGATATCGAGCAAGTAGTCGGCTGTCAGGATGGTTTCTTCGTCGTGTTCGACAACGATAACGGTATTACCAAGATCACGCAGCCGTTTAAGGGTGGCGATCAGTCGGCCATTATCACGCTGGTGCAAGCCGATGCTCGGCTCGTCCAGCACGTACAGCACCCCCATCAGCCCCGAACCTATCTGGGTCGCCAGCCGGATGCGCTGCGCTTCGCCGCCGCTCAGCGTCGTGGCACTGCGAAGCAGCGTCAGGTAGTTCAGGCCAACATCAACGAGAAATTGAAGCCGAGCGGCGATTTCTTTCAGGACGAGCCGGGCGATCTTCATCTCAACGTCATTTAACCTAAGCGACGCAAAATAGTCGAGCGCATCATCAATCGACAAATCGCAGATGTCCATGATCGATCGGCCGCCAATAGTCACTGCAAGCACCTCAGGTTTGAGACGCAGCCCGCGACACACCGCGCAGGGCTTTTCCTGCATGAAACGCTCGATATCGCGGCGCATGAATTCACTTTCTGTTTCTTTATGCCGACGCTCAAGGTTCGGTACCACACCCTCGTACGTCGTATTGAAAGATCGACCGCCCCCGAGCGATACGCGGTACACATCATCACCGGTACCATACATAATCCGCTGCATATTGGCGTCGCTGATCTGTCCTGTTGGCTCATGTAGACTAAAGCCATATTTATCAGCAACAGCCTGTAGTTTTTTGGTATACCAGTTGTCCATATTGATACGGTTGTAGGGTCTAATGGCACCCTCGGCTATGGTCAGGCGGCCGTTCGGAATCACTAGCTCCGGGTCAACAACTAGCCGGCTACCGAGCCCTGTGCAAACCGGGCAGGCCCCGTGCGGGCTATTGAAGCTAAAGGTACGCGGCTCCAGCTCGGGGATGCCGACTTCGGGGTGATCGGGGCAGGCGTACATGAGGCTGAAACTCGCCTCTTTGCCGCTGTCGGCATTCAGCACCAGTAGGCGACCTTCGGCGACATCCAATGCTTGCTCGACACTTTGGGCAAGTCGGGTGCGTGACTCATCGTCATTGATAAGCCGGTCGACAACAATCTGGATATTGTGCCGGATGTTTTTATCGAGCTCCGGAAATTCGTCGAGCGCATATATCACGCCGTCGACCCGCACACGGGCGAAGCCAGCCCGCAGATACTGCTCCGAGATGTGCTCGAAGGCGCCCTTTTTGTCGATGACGACCGGCGCGAGGATCATCAGCCGCGCCCCACTCGGCTGCGCCGCAACCTGGTCGATGATATTGGCGGCCGTCTGGCGCACCACCGGCTTGCCGCAAATAGGACAGTGCGGCACCCCGATACGGGCAAAAAGCAGGCGGAGATAGTCATAAATCTCGGTCACCGTCGCAACCGTGCTGCGCGGGTTACGACTTGTTGATTTCTGGTCGATAGAGATGGCTGGGCTTAGTCCGTCGATCTGGTCGACATCTGGTTTCTCCATGAGGCCCAAGAACTGCCGGGCGTAGGCACTCAGACTCTCGACATAGCGGCGCTGGCCCTCGGCGTAGATTGTGTCGAACGCCAGGCTCGATTTACCAGAGCCGCTGAGGCCGGTAATGACAACGAGTTTCTCACGCGGGATGACAACATCGATATCCTTGAGATTGTGCTCCCGTGCTCCCTTGACCACTATCTGATCGTGCTGCATAGGCGCTACAGTATACGCTAATTCAATGAAAAAATCGAGATGGTATCGGTGTGTCTGGTTCTAGTTTTCGGGCGTAGTGATTGTTAGTTTCCACTCAACAGGTCCGAGTTCGAAGCTGACGGGATCATGCAGATCAATAACTTCTCCGAACCGTTCAACTTTCTTGCGGCTCGCACTCTCTGGAACCCGTGCAACAATAACTGCTCGAGGGTCTCCTACGGCTGATGAGAACCGTCCGCCTGGCCGTAGTCCCTTCGTTGCTTGGATAGTCCTTGAGATGGTATCGATTGTCTTGCTTTGTTCATCCAACACCTCTGCCGCTGGACTATCGTCGACCATTAGTGCAAATACCTGCTCATCGGCACCCTTGGGTGCAATGTTTCTCACCGAGCTAGCGGTGACTGACAGGCGACCATTCAAAAAATGTCTTTTGGTTTGCGCTTGTCTAAGTAATTCGGGTAGTTCGTTCGGCAAACCGAGCGGGCGTTGGCGACCTGTTGGCGATCGTCTGTATCGCCCAGCATAAAATTCGCGTGAGATCAGACGCTGGTGTGCGTTTTGTAGCAGTCGGTTCACGTTTTCACCAGCTGGGGCATGCCTGTCAAATAATACAACTCGCAGCGCACGCAGCGGAAGAACGTCGGCACGCAGAGATGGAACTTCTTCGTAGACCGGGCTATAGCCAGGCACCATTTGCTCTTCTAGGGTGGCGGGTAGAGTCACACTATCTGTGTTGTAACCCAGCAATTCGCGTGCATCTACAGTTACCTGTTGAACGAATTGACCGAGGCTTCTATTCGGTAGTATCACCTTGCGCACTGCGGTAAGCGAAGACTCGGGGTTGGTTTCTGGCATAGACTATTGCTGACTCCGTACAAAGAGACCTTAGTATAGCATATATATTTGACTAACGCGTACTATCATGCCTTAAATTATTGCTCATAGGCCTTTGCGGGGCCAAGCGTCAAATCGAAGAATCGCATTTCTGGCATCCTATGTTGAAAACCTGCGAGACCAACGCCGCCCAACATGTGCCAGATTGCAAACTGTGGACCATCCCACTCTTCTGCGATATGAGCAGTGTCGAGACCGAATGTATCGTGAGCAATAGCTATAATTCGCTGACGTCCCACCTCGAGCAC
>CAYWOA010000016.1:0-16058 GCA_964459795.1 uncultured Candidatus Saccharibacteria bacterium
GTCAGCAAGAAGTCGATGGCCGCCACATCACCGGCTTTCACCGGGACTGTCATGATAAGGGGCCGCAGCTCGGCGTGCAGGTTGCCCCCATCTTTCATATATGCTTGAAACAGCTGCGTTGCTGTCGCAATAATTTCTTCGTGCTCAGCGTAGACACCCAGGCCGATGATAAGGCTCCGCAGCTTTGTGTCGCCAGAGGACTCACCCGGAACGAGCTCCCAACCTAGGCGAGTGTACTGCTGCGATATCAGGTTGCGTACCATGGCTTTTATTGGGGTTTCCAGTGATTCGTCCAGATCGACGAAACGCCGCACCTCACCGGCAATCATGCCGATGACATCCCACACTGGTTCGCTTGACTCGCGCTCGTAGGCACTGAGGAGCTTCAGGGGCTCGGTATATGGCTGATAATTGGCCCGGGCCAACATAGCGCTCGCATTAAGTAGCATCAAGCGATCTGCGTCACCGAAGGTTTGCTCACGGATATTCCTGGCGATTTGCGCTCGAACGGCTGGACTTTCGTACTGCACGAGATAATGTCCGCGACCACCGGTGTTGATCAGCGCGGTGTCAGCCTTCGGAGTCGTGAATTCAGCGCTACGCTCTGAGAATATGTCGGGCAAGGACTGGTTCGAGAAGGTCGGCAGCGGCCACAGTCTGTTCGGGTCAACCTTGCTGCGGTCATCGAGAAACTGTTCCTGCTGCAAGGTGACAGACGTGCCCTCTTGCGTGATATGGACGACAGGGAACCCAGAGCGGGCCAGCCACGGTGTCATGAAGGCAGCAATGTCTTTACCGCTCGCTTCGCCCAGTGCTGCCCACAGGTCATCCCCTGACGTGTTGCTGTAAGCATGTCTCTTGAAATACGCCGATAAACCGGCGCGGAATGCATCATCGCCGATGTAATTTTTGAGCATGTATAGCAGGCGGCCACCCTTGGCGTAGACGATGCTCGGATCGAAAAGTGTGCTGATTTCATCGGGGTGGTGAACGTCGACGTGTACTGGCTGGACGCCGGCTGTCGCATCTCGCCGAAAAGCACTGAGTCCCTCGACGGCGACAGCGGTGTTCCAGACGTGCCACTCGGGGAACATGTCATCGACCGCTTGGTACTCCATCATGTTGGCAAAGCTTTCATTGAGCCAGAGATCGTCCCACCAGCGCATAGTAACGAGGTTGCCGAACCACTGGTGGCTCGTTTCATGGGCGACGACGAGCGCGATGTATTCTCGGGTGCTTTGTGACGTTTCGCCGGGATAATCGAGCAAAACTCGCTCACGGTAGGTGATGAGTCCCCAGTTTTCCATCGCACCGCTCGAAAAGTCTGGTAAGGCGACGTGGTCGGCCTTTGGCAGGGGATAGGACGTGCCAAAGTAGTCTTCGAAATATTCTATCGACTTTTTGGCAACATCAAGTGCGAAATCAAGCGACTCGACCGGCTGCACCGCCGTGGCCCAAACATTCACATCGACGCCTGATTTTGTTTGCGTTGATTTCTTGTGGATATCACCGGTTACGAACGCGAGCAGGTATGAGCTCATCCTGGGTGACGTCTGAAAGGTTGTCTTTAGCCGGTTCTTTTCACGGGACTGCGCGGCAATCGGCATATTGCCGAGTGTCTGAATGCCGTCCTCTGTCACAAGGGTCAGGTCGAAGGTCGTCTTTGCCTCCGGCTCATCGATGCAAGGAAACGCCTCGCGGGCGTGGTGACTCTCGAATTGAGTGGCAAAGAGCTTCTTCTCGTTACCGTCAGCATCCTTCCAGTTGCAAGGATAAATACCGGTCATGCCGTCGGTGATGGGAGCTTCAAACTCCATTGTCACGGTGTAGCTACCTGGATAAATCATGGTCTCTGTGTGTAAACGTACTTCTTGCAGTGACTTCTGTCGGTTGATACGCCGAAGCGGCAGCTCGCGGGCACCTTTTTTGTCGTGAAAGACTACGCTGCCGGCTGTGACGTTCAGCCCATTGGCGTGAAATGTCAGCCGCTGGCTCGGTCTGCCGACCTTCTTGCCCTCGATGATAACCCGGCCCGAAAAGCGCATCGCACTTTCGTCTAGTTCGATTGTGAGGCCATAGTGCTCTGGCTGAAACTGTTGGAATAGTCGTGCGACTGTGCTCATGGGTGGGTATTGTACCATGTTCGCCAGTGGCGGTTTAGGGAACTGCAGCGTAGTGCGGAGTAGTTGATCAGCAGGACATCATTGACCAGTGGCTTAACAAATACCATTCCTACCGGCCACACCAATCTCTTGGCTACTTGACCCCAAACGAATACAAGACCAAAATACAAACTGAAGAAGTGGCGCTCATGTAGTGAACCTCCACGATGTGCCTTGTGTCCATTGGATAAATCTGCTACACTGGCACTTGTACAGGTCGGCCGGCAGGTCGGCTTTTTTCATACTTTACCACTGTACATGTAATAAATCATTAATGACAATTGGCCATCCGGAAATGCTAATTGAGACTGGAGTGAAGCAACCATGGATATGGATTTTAAACAACTAGCAGTAGCCATCCAGGCTATCGCAGAAGAGAAGAACTTGCCTGAAGAAACTGTGCAGGATGTCGTCGAGCAGGCCCTAGCGGCGGCCTATCGTCGTGATTATGGCGAGCGTGAGCAGGAAGTGCGTGTCAGCATGAACTTGCACAGCGGTGAGGTAGACGCCTACGTCAGCAAAGAGGTTGTCGAAACACCTGAGCACGAAGATTTCGAAATTAGCGTGGTCGATGCCAAGAAATTGAAGAAAGATGCCAAGATCGGTGACACCGTGGAGATTCACGAAAAAGTCACCAGCTTCGGACGCGTTGCTGCTCAGACGGCCAAGCAGGTTATTTTGCAGCGCCTGCGCGAAGCCGAGCGCGAGATTGTGCTCGCCGAGTTTGAAGACAAAATCGGCACCGTTATCAATGCTATGGTCAGCCGCGTCGAGGGAACTATCGTTCGCCTTGAGCTGGGTAAAGCCCAGGGTATTATGCCGAAAAGTGAACAGATTCA
This sequence comes from uncultured Candidatus Saccharibacteria bacterium, assembly GCA_964459795.1. Classification (GTDB taxonomy): domain Bacteria; phylum Patescibacteriota; class Saccharimonadia; order Saccharimonadales; family UBA4665; genus JAGXIT01. Next base: position 3,002 of record CAYWOA010000016.1, read on the forward strand.
AGGTGAGCGGTACTATCCGAGTCAGCGCCTGAAGGTGTACTTGAAAGATGTTGAACGTGGCCCGCGTGGCCCGCAGCTGGTCGTGAGCCGGGGCAACCGTGAGTTTATGGAATGGCTTTTCCGGGCTGAGGTGCCTGAGCTCGATGCCGGCGCAGTCGAGATCAAAAATATTGCTCGCGAAGCTGGTGTACGTAGCAAAATCGCCGTCGCGAGCACGGTGCCTGGTGTCGATCCGGTCGGTACGTTCGTCGGTGGTCATGGTACCCGTGTGAACGCCGTTGTGGGCGAAGTGGGCGAGCAGGAGAAGATTGACATCATCGTGTACGCTGAGGGGGCTGCTGAGTACATCACGAATGCGCTTAGTCCGACCCGCGTGAACCGTGTCGAAATCGACGAGACAAATAAGCATGCCAAGGTGTTTGTGCCTGAAGATCAGCTTAGTATCGCTATTGGCCGCGGTGGACAGAATGTACGGCTCGCGAGCAAGCTTGTCGGTTATGAACTTGATATCGAAGCCGAAAAAGCACCGGAAGTTAGCGGTGAAGTTCAGACGACTGAGCTGCCGAAACAGCCAAAGCTAAAGAAAAAGGAACAGCTCGAGAGTAGCCTGCTCGAAGCTATCGAAGAACACGGCGACTAACGACGTATGAGCACTATCCCTCAGATATACCTCGAGGGGGTGGATGACCACGGATTTGCTGTGGATGTGCTGGAGGCTGCCCAGCGATATGACGGACGGCAATTTTTCCCGCACGAAGTAGCTGCGAGCTGCAACAAAGCAAAGACGCTAGACCGCTGTATGGAGGTTGGTCTGGGGTACGATGAGATTGGTCCGCTGTATACGGAAGCTGGTCTAGGGGCCGGGGCTTTTGACTGCACCGGTCTTGTGCTGCGTTCTGTCGCCGATGTGCTCGGAGCCGACGCGAGAGAGTTCAATAGAAACTATCGTCATTTGCGCCAGATCGCATCACTCGCTATCAGGCCAAAGGCTCCAATTCCCCAAGGCTATGCGGTGGTGAGATACGGCCAAACCATGTTCCCACTCCATATGGGCGTATATTTTGGCAATGAAGATGGCCGTATACTTGAAGCAACCAGCCAGACGAACTCGGTTCGCGCTTCCACATTCAATTGGGGTGGGACGCTTCGCATACTGTCTCCACTCACCCTTGCCGAGCATCTCATTCAGCCTATGGAGGAGTAATCGGCAGGAAACATCGTCCGCAGTTTGGGTCCTGCAAACAGACGAAGCGAGTGATATTAGCACTCTTGACCTTTGAGTGCTAATTTTGGTAGACTGGTAGTATCGCTTGTGGGGGGGTGACCCCCCGCGGAAGCGGACAACACGGAGAATGCCGCGGGGCAACAGTAACTTCAACGCTTGACTCATGTCTCATGACTCATAGCTTTTGAAGCGACGAAGGAGCGTACACTATGCAACCAAACTCACCAGATTTTCAAGAATTTTCTAGTTTTCTGACTGAAAACGCGCGGCAGAGCCTGGCGCATGCTGGCACTATTGCACGTGGGCTTGGCAACGCCTATATCGGTACCGAGCATTTACTACTCGGTCTTCTCGCTCAAGATGGGAGTCTCGGCGGCAAGATTCTGGAGGATTCTGGTGTGACGCTCGATAGGGCTCGTGTGGCACTCAAACTTACCCCCGAAAACATCATTATCAATATGGGCGCAAAGGGTTACAGTGAAACAGCAAAGCTGACATTGCGCATGGCGTACGATATAGCCCAAGATTATGGCCAGGATTACTGTGGCACCGAACACATTCTTTACAGTATCCTGTCACAGAAGAACTCACGAGCGAGTGTACTGCTACGCGACATGGAGGTCGAAACCGAAACTATCCTCAGGGAGCTCGAGGGTTTTCTGAATAAACAGTACGACGAAAGTGGCAGCGATATGCCGTCAGATGCGGCACCGCGCAAAACAACGCGCAAGGGCCGCGGTAGCAAAAGTGTGCTGGACAATTACGGCACCGATATGACTGCCCAGGCCCGCGCCGGCAAGCTCGATCCTGTGGTTGGCCGAGAGGCTCAGATCCGCCGTGTTATCACGATCTTGAATCGCCGCATGAAAAATAACCCGGTGCTTATCGGTGAGCCCGGTGTGGGCAAGACGGCCATCGTCGAAGGGTTAGCACAGCGGATCGTGGCCGAGGATGTGCCAGACAGCCTGCTCGACAAGCGTATCGTGATGCTTGATTTGGCAGGGATGATTGCCGGGACGAAATACCGCGGCGAATTCGAAGAGCGTCTTAAAAAGGTCATGGCAGAGCTTGAGGATGATAAGCGGACCATCGTGTTTATCGATGAGCTACACCTCATCGTCGGGGCTGGCGCTGCCGAGGGTTCCATGGACGCTGGCAATATGCTGAAACCCGCGCTGGCCCGCGGCAAGGTGCAGGTTATTGGTGCCACGACGACCGCCGAATACACCAAACACGTCGAAAAAGACGCGGCACTTGAGCGCCGTTTCCAGCCCATCCAAGTTCCGGAAGCTACCGTACCAGAGACGTTTGCTATTCTGAAGGGCCTACGAAAACACTATGAAGATTTCCATGGGGTTACCATTTCCGACGAAGTACTTGAAGATACGGTTAATTTTGCCAAGCGGTATATACAGGACCGTTTCATGCCGGATAAAGCCATCGATTTGCTTGACGAAGCGGCGGCCCATCTGAGGGTAGAGAAGGGTAAAACCAGCCCGGAAGTCCGTAAGCTCCAGAAGGAGCTAAAACTACTCAATGCCCGTATCGACGAAGCTGTCGACCAGGAAGATTACGAACGAGCTGCCAGGGCCAAAACCCGTGCCTCGCAAGTACAAAAGGAGCTCGATGCGCTCTACAAAGCTACCAAGACTGACAAACAGCTTGTCTTGACGAGCGATGATGTTGCCGAGATTGTGTCGCGGACAACCGGGGTGCCGGTGCGCAAGGTAATCAAGAGTGAGGCCAAATATCTACTCCAACTTGAAAATAACATCGCTCGTCACGTCATCGGTCAGGCCGAAGCTGTCGAAGCGGTCAGCCGCGCTATCCGTCGTAACCGCAGCGGCATCGGTGCGACGACGCGGCCAATCGGTTCGTTCATTTTTCTCGGACCAACCGGCGTCGGCAAGACGGAACTGGCCAGGGTGCTGGCACGCGAATTCTTTGGCAGTGACAGTGCGCTCATCAAGATTGATATGAGCGAATTTGGCGAGCATCACAACGTGTCGCGCCTCGTCGGTGCGCCGGCTGGCTACGTTGGCTACGATGACGGTGGTCAGCTAACTGACAAGATCCGTCGCCAGCCGTACAGTCTGGTGCTATTCGATGAGATTGAAAAAGCGCACCCTGATGTTTTCAATATGTTGCTCCAACTGCTCGAAGATGGCTATCTAACCGATGCCAAGGGTCGCCGGATTGACTTCACTAATACCATTGTTATCATGACGAGCAACATCGGTGCCGACAAGCTCCAGAAAGAGGCCGCCTTTGGCTTCCGCGCTGAACGGGGAGGCGACCTGGACGATCTCGACGCTATGCATGAGCAAAACAAGGCAAACGTGCTCGAAAGACTGAAAAAGGAGCTGCGTCCTGAGCTGCTAAACCGTATTGACAAGGTCATCGTCTTCCGCGGGCTGACGAGGAAAGATATCTACCGAATCATTGACCTCCAGATTGACGAGCTCAAAAAGCGGCTACAGAAACACGCCATTACCGTGCGCCTGACCAGCAAGGCCAAGCAGTATTTGCTCGAACACGGCTACGATGCGAAGAATGGCGTACGACCACTACGCCGGCTCATCCAAGACACCATTGAAGACCAGATGGCGACTGAGCTGCTTGACGACAAATACAGTAAGGGCGATGTCATCCATGTCGGCTCGCGCGACGACGAGCTTACCTATACGGTGGCAGCCGAGTAGCCTATACTAAAGGCTCATGCAAACGCGCAGATTCCATCGCCAGCCTTGGACACTTGCTATCGTCGTGTTCTGGCTGGCCATACTCGTCGGGGTGTACGCTAACCAACAACAGATTATCGACTGGTGGAAGCTGCGTGGCTACTCACCGCCCGCACAAATTTCGTCGCTGGCAGTTGAAGATACGATGACAGCCAGTGCGCGGCATCTTTTCTATGTCAACAAGCCGGTCATTGCGGCCGGACAAACATTCGCCCACAATTGCCCGGAAGGAGCGGAGAAAACGGTCGTTCTCGGGTGCTATATAAGCGACGATCGAGGTATTTACCTTTACCAAGTGACCGACAGTCGCCTGGATGGTGTTGTGCAGGTCACAGCCGCCCACGAGATGCTGCATGCCGCCTACGAGCGGCTGTCGACAGCAGAAAGAAACCGCATCGACTCGCTACTCAAGCAGTACTACCAGTACGGGCTAACCGATAGCCGGGTAAAAGCTACTATCGATGCTTACAAAAAATCTGAGCCATCCGAGTTGTCGAACGAAATGCATTCCGTTTTCGGAACAGAGGTAGTCAGTTTGCCGAGCGAACTCGAAACGTACTACGCCCGCTACTTTACCGACCGGCGACAAGTCACTGGCTACACCGCTCGCTACCAACAAGAGTTTACCTCGCGCCAAAACCAGGTGGCTCGTTACGACGTCCAGCTAACGGCGCTCAAACAGTCTATAGAGAATCACGAGACCAAATTGGCAGCGCTTCGATCGGATATCGAGACGCAGCAAAATAAGCTCGAAGCACTGCAGGCGGCACAGAGCTACGGCGCCTACAACCTGTCAGTTTCCGGTTACAACCAAGCAGTGAGACAGTACAATGACCTGCTCAACCAAACAAAGGCTGAGATCGAGCGGTACAACGTGCTGGTCGATACCCGAAACTCGGTGGCGCTCGAAGAGCAGCAGCTGGTACAAGCGCTGTCGTCACAAAGTTTGCCCGGCGCTCAGTAGTCGGTATACTAGAGGTAGTTAGGAAGAGAATGATGGCAAAACGGACGACAAGGTATGTCTGTACAAGTTGCGGGGCGAGCTATAGTGCGTGGGCCGGACGTTGCAGCCAGTGCGGCGAATGGAATACGCTGCAGGAAGAAGTGCAGCTTGCAGCGAGCGAAATGCCAGGCAGGGGCGCTACGGTGCTACGGCCACAGCAAGTGGCGGTTTCTGCCCGGGCAGCCGAGAAGCGCTACGTCACTGGTCTAGCAGACGTTGATAGCGTACTGGGTGGCGGACTGGTACCTGGCGGTGTCGTACTGCTCGCCGGGCAGCCCGGCATCGGCAAGAGCACGCTGCTCATGCAGATTGCCAATCAGATCGCTCGTGATCGGGCAGTGCTCTATGTGAGCGGCGAAGAGTCAGAGCACCAGATAGCCATGCGAGCGACTCGTCTGGGAGCTGACCAAGGAGATTTGCTGCTCGTGGCTACGAACCAGGCTGATGACGTGGCAGCCACGATTGCGTCGGGCGACTACCGGCTCGTCATCGTTGATTCGGTGCAGACTATGGGCGTCAGCGGTGTCAGTTCGGCACTCGGTAGCGTGAGTCAGATTACCAATAGTACCAATGTGCTACTTCAAGCGGCCAAGCGGTCCGATACCGCGCTGCTCATCGTTGGTCATGTCACCAAGGAAGGTAGCATCGCCGGTCCAAAAATCCTCGAACATATCGTCGATGTTGTGCTGCAGCTGGAGGGCGATGCGTATGGTGGTTTCAAGGTGCTACGGGCGACAAAAAACCGCTTCGGTCCGACTACCGAGGCGGCTATCATGGAAATGGACGAGCGTGGGCTGCAGCCAGTTACTAACCCCTCGCAGGCGCTGCTCGAGGAGCGCCAGGTTACCGATGGCTCGGTGGTGCTCGCCACGCTTGAGGGCACACGGCCGATCTTGGTAGAGGTGCAGGCCTTGGTGAATAAAACAAGCTACGGCTATCCGAAACGCGCTGCCAGCGGCATAGACCTAAACCGAGTTAATCTGCTCGTCGCTATGCTGGAGCGCCGCACGAAATTGCAGCTGGCCGACCAGGATATATATGTCAATATCGTCGGTGGTCTGCGGCTGCAGGATCCGGCCGCCGATCTGGCGGTGTGTATGGCAATCGGCTCGGCAGCCAAGGGTTTACAACTTAAACAAAACGCCGTCGTGTTCGGCGAAGTTGGGCTATCGGGCGAAATTCGCCATGTGCCGTTTATCGAAAAACGTATTGCCGAAGCGAAGAAGCTCGGATTTGACTGTGCCATCGGCCCAGGGCCTCGCGGTAATAAAAAGCCATCAACGTTTCTGAGGGTTATGCCTGATGTCCGAACTGCACTCAATGAGTTTCTAAAAAAATAGCGTCTTGCGTTTCCTGCGTCTCCTCTACCACTGCGCATTCGAAGTGTGTCGAATGGTCATCGCGGTCTGCCAGCCCGAAGAGGTTCAGCGGGCGAAATAGAGAGCTTACGCGCCGCCAGTTGTCGTTGTGTCTACCGTAATCGTTGCCGTGTCATTGCCCTGGTACAGTACACTGTCGACGACCTGCGCACCAATCTGTACTGTACCGCTTGATCCAGCTGACGGAGTGTAGGTGAACTGGTAGTCGCCAGACGAGCTCACTGCCTGTGATTGGACGGTCTGACCATTGATGAGTAGCGTTAGGGTGCCGGGATAACTCGGATAGGCACTATCGGTCAATGCGTGGGTGCCTTGCTCGACATGTACCATGATCGTACAGCCGGTAAGTGGGCAAGTAAGGTTTGTGCCGTTGCCGACGACGTTACCATTGACTGCCGTAATACTCACGGTCGGTTTCACGTCGTTACAGTTATGCACATCGTCAGTTCCCTGACCGGCCGCGCTCGTGGTGCCGGCGCTGCCGCCAGCGAAGACGTCGACGTTCCAACTGGAGGCATTACTATTGAGACTTGATAGTTTAGCGAGTTCTGGCGTACAGCTGGTGGCGACTTTGTTGCTGACTTTGTCGAGCACCTGTGATTTACTGGCCGTTTTGCCGACGTACCACGAAGGGAACAGGTCGGTGCTACGGCTCGGCACGGTCTGTGCGCCGGTAACGGCTCGGCGGTTGACATAGGCTGGCGCTGTCTTGATATCACTCGGCTGTTTCCAGTTGACGGGGCTGCCGCTGACAAGATCAAGTGCGCCTTGCATAAATTCTTTCATGATGGGGTCGGTCATGTACTCTGGTTGGCCACTGTAAGCGACGGTGCGGGTATGGTTACCGACCCAGATGCCGGCCGTGTACTTTGTATTCCACGCCATCATAAGGCCATCGTAGAGGTCGTTAGTTGTACCGGTCTTAATGGCGGTGTGCCATCCCTTGTAGCGGTGGAACTTCATACCGTAACAGCTCGTGTCGGTACATTTACCACCGAGGTACGAAGCGCCGGGGTCGGCCGCCATGTCATTGACGATATAGGCTGAATCGGCCTTGACAACTTGTTTACCGGTTGGCTGCTTGAACTGCTTGAGAACTTTTCCAGACGAATTAGTAACCTTGAGGATGTAGGTCTGCGGAATAGCCTTACCCATGCGCGCAATCGAAGCGATACCATTGACATGCTCATCAAGGTGTAAATAGGCACCGTCACCGATGCCAGCCGCAGAGTAGCACTGGGTTTCATCCTCTTTGGTGGCGGTCGATACATCAACACCTTCCTTGAAACAGCGGTAGTTATCATGCCCCTGCATCAGGCCACCCACGGTCGATACGACTTTATTGATAGAGGCGGTGCGATTGTAGCTCGTGTCATTCGGCACGGCTGACAGGAATGCTTTGACTGCCGGAATGTTACGCGAGCCGCCCAGTGCATAACGTAGTGTCACTGCACCGGGGGATTTACGATCGAAATCCCAGAGGCAGTTACCCTTTGGTGGCAGCGCCCTGTTGGTGCACGGGTAGCCGGGTAGCGCACCGACTTGGTCGTAGAGAACACTACCGGCACCGACGTTGGTGTTATTATCGATGAACGTCACGTAGTCGTATGGCTTGATACTGGAACCAGGGGAGATATTGACATCACTGGCGTAGTTTATCTGACCGTAGGTGGCATTATTAAAGTCACGCCCGCCGATCAGGGCTACAATCTGACCGGTCTGTGTGTCTTCTGCGACGAAAGCAGCTTGGTCAGCTCCTTGGCGCCGCAACTGTGCCTGGCCGCTGTTGTAGGCTTTTTCAGCGACTGCCTGTACCTTGAGGTCGATAGTGGTGATGACTTTCCAACCCCCACGCTTGACAACCGCTGCGGGGAACTCGCGTCGCAGCTGGTCGCGGGCGGCGAGCACGAAATACGGTGCCTTAATATTGGCATAGTGTGACTGCAGGGGTTGCACCTGAGCGAGTATGTCGACTTTCTTCGCTTCATTGGCCTGCTTTTGCGTGATATAGCCCTGTTCTACCATCGAATCGAGGATATAGTCCTTGCGGTCGAGTAAACCGACGCTGTCAAAATAATTCGACGCTAGCCCCGGGTTGTAATTCGGGCTGCTGTAGGGTGAGAAGGCACCTGGTGCCTTCGGGATGGCAGCCAGGAAGGCTGACTGGGCGAGTGTCAGATCCTTGGCGCTGACGTGGAAGTAATCTTGTGCGGCCGTTTCCACACCGTAGTCGACATTGCCGTACGGCGCCATATTGAGGTAGCCGATAAGTACATCGTCCTTGCTGTATTCACGCTCCAGCTCAACCGACAAGATAAGTTCCTTCACCTTACGGGTGATGGTACGGTCGTTCGTCCAGCCCTCGTTCAATTTGACAAGCTGCTGGGTGATGGTCGAGCCGCCCTGGGTGCTACCCTTGCCGGTGACATCATGAAAGGCAGCGCGCACAATACCCTTCGTGTCGAAGGCGCCGTGTTTATAGAAGTTCTTGTCCTCGACCGCGATAGTTGCTTGTTTCATGTACGTCGAAATCTTGTCGCCGCTGACTGCGGTGCGTTTGCGGTCGGTATAGTCCTGAAAGAGCACGGTCGTGCCAGTACGGTCGTAGTAGGTGACGCTGCCACCGAAATTATTGCCGGAAATGTCCTTAATCTCTGGCAAATCTTTGCGGAAATAGGCGAAGATCCCGACGATGAGCAAGAAGCCGATGACGAAACAGACACCGGCTATCTTGAGTGCCATGATACCGCCCTCGCGGCTGAACCAATAGCGCGCCCACCGCTTAGGGTTGATGCGGTAGAGAAAGCGTTTCCAGGGCTCTTTCGGCAGACTGCTGAGGTAGGCGGCTTTCCGCCGCGCCTTGGCATCGCGGTTCGCTTTCATGCGCTCACCCAGACTGCGGTTTATCTTGATGGTCTTACCGCTGCGGGTGACGAACGTGTTCTTGCTGTTTGCTTTTGAGCGTCTCGGTCGATCGGGTTGCTGTGTACTCATATAGGGACTTGAAAATTACTCCACGTTAATTACTCTTCACGTATCAACTATAAGTATAACAGATTTTGCGTTTTAGAACACGAGCGAAATGCATTTTCAGCGCTGGCCTTAACTCTTTATCAGGAACTCTGTATACTGGTCTATGATATGACCACACTCTCTGAGGAATTAACCTGGCGCGGCTTTGTCAACCAAACGACGTACCCCGATATTCGCGCGCTTGACGGGGGTGAGCCGATAGCCTTTTACTTAGGTATTGATCCCAGTGCCGACAGTATGACCGTCGGCAATCTAGCGGTGGTGATGATGGTGCGGCACTTTATTGCCGCCGGCCATAAGGCTTTTTTGCTTGTCGGCGGCGCCACCGGTATGATCGGTGACCCGGACGGCAAAAGGCAGGAGCGCGACCTCCTGACGCTCGAGCAGATTGACCACAATAAGCAGGCGCTCGCGGCTCAGTACCGCCAGGTGCTAGGCGAGCTGCCGTTTGTGCTGGTCGATAACTACGACTGGTTCAAGGACATCGGCTACCTGCAATTCCTCCGTGAGGTCGGCAAGCACGTGCCCATGCGTGCGATGCTGGGCCGTGACTTTGTGCAATCGCGCCTCGGTGAGGATGGTACCGGCATTAGCTACGCCGAGTTTAGTTATAGCCTCATCCAGGGCTACGATTTTGTATATTTACACCGCGAAAAGGGTGTTTCTCTGCAAATTTGCGGCGCCGATCAGTGGGGCAATAGCATCACTGGTGTTGACCTTATACGCCGGCTGACGGGCGACGAAGCTCATGTCTGGAGCGCGCCGCTTGTTGTCAATAAATCGACCGGTGTTAAATTTGGCAAGTCTGAAGCTGGCGCCGTTTGGCTAGACCCGGCCAAGACAACCCCCACGGCCTTTTATCAGTTCTGGATCAACTGCGATGACGCCAATGTCGAGGATTATCTGAAGGTTTACACGCTGCTGAATCAGGAAGAAATCCAAGCGATTATGGCGCGGCACCACGAGAACCCAGGCGCTCGAATTGCGCAGCACAAGCTCGCCGAAGAAGTCACCGCGCTTGTTCATGGTGAGGGTGCGGCGCGGCTCGCTTGGCACGTGAGTGCCGTGTTAACGGGGAAAGAAACGGTCGACACACTTGACGATGCTATGTTGGATGCGCTAAGAGCTGAGATACCATCGGTGAAAACGAACGAAACGGGTTCGCTCATTGTCGCCCTCGTGAAGGCCGGGCTTGCCAGCTCAAATACCGAAGCACGGCGACTATTGCAGGGCAATGCCGTGTCGCTAAACGGGCAAAAAATCTCCCGAGAACAGTTTGAGTCAAGTGATTTTCAGAACGGCCGACTCCTGCTGCGCCGCGGCAAAGCCTATCGCGATTCTGCCCTTGTTGAGCTGGCATAAGCTATACTAGACACGTATATGACATCTCTCGGCCTCACGACCGGCAAAGTAGTCTTCAAGCTGCTCAGGCTAACAGGGCGGACAGGTTCGGCGCTGCCGGGCCGTATCGTCGAAAAAATTAGCCCAAACTTCCTGCCGGATATGCTCGCTCAACTGCCCCAGGGAGTGATTGTCGTTTCCGGCACCAATGGGAAAACCACGACGACCAAGCTTATCACTACACTGCTCGAGTCTCAGGGTCTCCGGGTGCTCACAAACCCGACGGGCAGTAACTTCGTCCGCGGTATCATCAGTGCAGTTGTCGATAAAGCCACCTGGCGTGGTCAATTGCAGTACGACATTGCCGTTTTCGAGCAGGACGAAGCGCATGCCGTTCATTTCGCCCGTCAGGTGCGGCCACGCGGTGTATTGGTGCTCAATATCATGCGTGACCAGATGGATCGGTTTGGCGAAATTGACACGACGCTCAAGCTGTTGCAGAAGCTGGCGAGCGCCGCGACAGATTTCATCATCCTCAATGCTAATGATGAGCGCGTCGACACCATAAGGGCGGCAAAAAAAGTGAAAAAGGTCTGGTTTGCGCACGCCCAGGAGCTTCAGCCGGAGTTTCTGACCGACGATCAGCTCTATCACGCCGAATCAGCCAGCTACAGCCTGGCTGGCAGCCCATTCGTGGAGCTGACCGGCTATGACGAAGAGTCAGTCTCGCTGCGCGTGCAAGGTACGCCCCATCGCTACGGCTACCAACTGCAGGGTGGGCATAATGCGCTTAACCTCGCCGCGGCACTCAGTGTGCTATACCAAATCGTGCCGGACCCCGACACTGGCAAACTTGCGGAAGCTATCCTGACGGTCGAACCGGCGTTTGGCCGCGGCGAGGTGATCAATCTAACGGGCGGCGCTAAACTGACGTTGCAACTGGTAAAAAACCCCGGTGGCTTCACTCAGGCGCTTCGTATGCTCGAGCTGAAAGACTACGCAACCGTCGGTATTGCGATAAACGATGATTATCCTGACGGCCGCGACGTATCCTGGCTGTGGGATGTTGATTTTCACGCCATTACTTTGCCAGTGCTGTGCGGTGGGGTTCGCGCCGCCGATATGGCAAACCGGCTCAAATACGACGATGTTCAGGCTGCCTCGGTCGAATCCGACATCGAGGAATACGTCACCGCGTTCACTGCTGCCGCATCTGGCGCCGGGCAAGAAGCCATTTTGTTTTGCACCTACACTGCTATGCTCAAGATTCGCAGCCTCTACTTAGACACTCATTCCGGCCTGGATGAGGAGGCGGTATGACTAAGCAGACCAACATGACGCTGACCATCGTGCATCTATACCCGAAAGAGATGAACATTTACGGTGACACCGGAAACCGGCTGGCACTCGTAAAACGCGCCGAGTGGCGGGGGATACAGACAGAGGTGAAACTGGTCGGTAACGGTGATGCGCTGCCAAAAGATGTCGATATTATCATCGGCGGCGGTGGCCAGGACGCCGGACAGGGCAACATCCAGGACGATTTGCAGGCCAAAGCCGCTAGCCTGCGTCGGCTTGCCGATGATGGCACCGTTATGCTCATGATCTGCGGTATGTACCAGCTGTTTGGTCGCTCGTTCACGACACACGAGGGAGAAGTCATCAATGGTATCGGTATTTTGCCACTCGAGACAATCGGAGGGGCCAAGCGCATGATTGGTAATACGGTGTACGATACGCCGTACGGCACGGTGGTTGGCTACGAAAACCACAGTGGTGTCACGACGCTGGACGACCCGACGCTCGCGCTAGGCACGGTTACCAAGGGCGATGGCAATAATGGTCACGATGGCACGGAAGGCTGCCGTGTTGGCAATGTCTTTGGCACATACAGCCATGGGCCGGTGCTGGTTAAAAACCCGCGGTTCGCTGACGAGTTGCTGCGCCTGGCCCTCTCACGTAAGTACGGCGACAGTAAACTGACACTTCTCGACGACTCTATCGAACTCGCCGCCCAGAAAACCGCCCGAACCCGCCCCAGGTAGGACTCGCGGTATCTCACCGTTGCCGTCAGGCACGAGTGCGCAAGCGCGAGCGGCAGCCGGAGGCTGCCGGGGGAGGAACGGGCGCAGTACGAGCGTTCAGCGATGTGCTGCCCCGTGGAGGGAGCTCCCTCCTCAATCAATACGGTGATGCCTTTTCGATCCCGGCATCGCCAGGCTCGCCTTACTTTTTCTGCCGAAGAAAAAGTAAGCAAAAAGTCTCGGCCCTACTTCCAGCTCTTGGTCAGCTGTTGCTCGGCTTCATAACCGACGCGAAGACTCCTCGCTAGACT
>CAYWOA010000017.1:0-15753 GCA_964459795.1 uncultured Candidatus Saccharibacteria bacterium
AAGAGTTAAGAGTTAAGAGTTAAGAGTTAAGAGTTACTGATGCCAGAACTTCCCGAAGTAGAGACAGTTCGTGCCGGGCTTGAGCGCCTCATAGTCGGTCGTGTTCTTGCGAATGTGGTATATGACACGCCCAAGTCGTTTCCCAATGCCGCGGGGGATGTAAATGCTCGCTTGATCGGTGCCTCGGTCACGGCGGTGCGCCGCCGGGCGAAAGTTTTGCTTATCGACTTGTCGAGCGGGTATACTATCGTCACTCACCTGAAGATGACCGGGCAATTGGTATTTCGAGGTGATGAAAACTTCGGTGCCGGCCACCCGAACGATAGTCTTATCGGTGAGCTGCCAGACAAAAGTACACGCGTAACGCTGAATTTTACCGATGCTAGTCAGCTGTACTTTAATGATCAGCGTAAATTTGGCTGGATGAAACTGTTGCCAACTGCAGGGGTACCAACTATGGATTTTATGCGCAAGGTCGGTCCTGAGCCGCTTGATGCCGTGTTTACATCGACTGTCTTATACGAGCGTTTGCAGCGTCGTCGGCGCACAAATATCAAAGCGGCGCTGCTTGACCAGACCGTGCTTGCCGGCGTCGGTAATATCTATGCCGATGAGGCGCTGTGGGGGGCCAAGATTCATCCCCAGCGGTTAGTTGCCGACTTGTCCAGGAGAGAGATGGATATCCTTCACCGCGAACTCCAATTTGTTCTCAGGCTGGCGATTGAAAAGGGCGGCTCGACAGACCGCAATTACGTCAATGCCGAGGGCAAAAAAGGCAGCTATATCAGCTTCGCTCGCGTCTTTCGGCGCGAGGGCTTGCCGTGTCCGCGCTGCGGCGCGAGCATTATCAAAACCCGTGTCGCTGGCCGCGGCACGCACCTATGTCCGGCCTGCCAAAAGCTATAGCCTGCGCAAGAGTTCATGGACTTCCGCGACGTTTTTAAGCCGGTACTGCGCGGTCGAATTACCGCGACCAACCTTAATTGTATAGGCGTATGTCGGCAGGGCAGAAAACATATCTTCGTCGGTGCTATCATCGCCGATAGCGAGCAAGAAATCTTCGTCGCCCAGCAGCCATTCCTGTGTAATATGCCCCTTGCTGATATCGAGATGGTGTACCTCTAGTACCTTTTTGTTTTCGCGGATTTCAAGTTGCTCACGCCGGGCAATCGGCCTAAGCAACTTCTTGAGTATGACGAGATGCTTCTGTGCGTAGTACGGCGAAGCATGGCGGTAATGCCAGGCAATGCTCCATTCTTTTTGCTCAATGAATGATCCTGGCGTGAGGGTGGTGTATTCTTTGAGTAACCGGAGGACGTCGTGTTCCCAGTGCAGCGAGTTTTGATTCGTTTTTTTCCATTTTTTGTAGCCATGCAGACGAATAAAACCGCCGTGCTCGGCCACCAGGGTAATGGGTAAATCACCAAGCCACGCCTCGAGATTCTTGCGGCTTCGACCGCTAATTACCGCGACGTGATTTTGAGGCTGGGCCGATAGTCGTCTCAGCGCTGCTTTCGTGCGCCGCGTCGGTTTCGCCTCCTCGGGCAGCTGCACAATCGGCTCCAGTGTTCCGTCATAATCCAGTAGAATGAGTCGCTTACGGGCTTGCCGATAATCGGCGACGAGCTCTTTGCGGTAACGCGAGTTGAGCGTGCGGGTGATGCGCAGATTTGGTTTGGATATCGGAAGTTCGAGTGTGCGCATAAAATTCTCGGCCCATTTGTCGATAGTATGGCTTCGAAGGTAGCGCTGCATGGCGGTAGCGCGCGAACTGACATCGGGCGGCTGCATAGTGAGCGCTCGCTTGAGACCGCTCACGAGACTCCGAGCCTGGTATGGGTCTACCAGCACTGCCTCTTTGAGCTCCTCGGCCGCTCCGGCGGTTTCGCTTAGAACCAATATACCGTCGCTTTTGGGGTGGCTGGCGAGGTACTCCTTGGCAACCAGGTTCATGCCGTCCCGAATCGGCGCGATGAAGGCGACGTCGGCTCGGCGGTATAGTGCGGCGTACCTCGCAAAGGGCAGAGTGGAATAGATGATTTCGAGTGGCTGCCAGCGCTTGGTACCAAATTTTCGCTGGATTTGTGCGGCCAAAGTGTCGACGTCGTGGCGCAGTTTTTGGTAGGCCGGTATGTCGGTGCGCGACGGCATGGCCTGCATGATCATAACAACCTTGCCGCGCAGTTCGGGGTTCTGTGAAAGGAGTGTACGATATGCCTTGAGCCGCCCAATGAGGCCCTTGGATGGATCTAATCGATCAATCGTCAGGATGACTTTTTTACCTCGGTAGCGCCACAGGAGTTTTTTGTGCTCCAGGCTTACCTCGAATGATTTGCTCGCGTCAGCAAACCGGTTGTAATTGATACCGATGGGGAAATCGGTAACTCGCACAATCCTCTCTGGCAACACGACTTTGCGCTGTCCAACAACGCCAATGGTGAGCTGCGCACACGATGCCAGGAAATTCTCGACGTAGCTACCTGTGTGCATGCCAACCAAATCTGCGCCGAGTAGCCCCATGCTAAGTTCGCGGGCGTGTTTACTCGCCAGAAAAAGCTCCGGTGCGGGGAAGGGGATGTGCAGGAAAAAGCCGATTCGACCTTTGGGCCACGTCACACGCAGCAGCTCCGGTAGCAGCATGAGTTGGTAGTCGTGTATCCATAGCCTGTCGGTAACCCGGCCGAGTCCTGTTACCGCGGCGGCGTACAGTTCATTGACCTCTTTATATATACGCCAGTTTTTCGCCGTGTCGCCCGCTTCGACGTCCATGTGGTGGAACAGCGGCCAAAGGACACTATTGCTGTAGCCATTGTAGAAACCATCGATTTGCTTCTTTGTGAGAAACACCGGGTAGCAGTTGTGCTTGCGCAGCTCGCGTTTGATAGTCGTTCGCTCGGTCTTGCTCAAGGAGTTGCTTGGCAAACCCGGCCAGCCAATCCAGCGGTTGCGGCCGGAACTCACGTACGATCCCAAACCCGTAGCTAACCCGCCAGCTGAGGGGTAAAATTCAAGCTTACCATCCACCTTTTTCACACTGACTGGCAGCCGATTGGAAACGATAACAAGCCTCGGCATGTGCACTCATTATCGCACAGATAGCGACAGGTGCGATAATCAGCCTCACAGGTATCTCCACAAAATATAAATTGACAAAACACAAGTATTTTGCTACAATGAAAGTATTCAAGAATAAGATAAACAGAAATATGACCGAAGCAACAGCACAATCACATGAATTTGGTTCTCAGCCACAAGACGTTGAAGCCTTTATAGCCGCGTATGATGCAGTACAGGACTATAATGGCCAGTTTTCTCTTGGTAAGATGATGGCAAGGACAGTGATTGAAGGTGTAAGACAAGCTGAGAAGGCGCAAGAGCTCGTGCAAGAAGGCGCGTCATTTGAAGAAGCACAAGAAGCTGTCGAATTCGTGGGCGAAGAAAAGGCAGACGTACAAGACGAGCAACACATGTTGCGTGAGCTGGTGGGTATCACAAATGAATCAGCTCTTGAAAGTTCCGGCCTGACGCTTTCACCACTACGAGAAGACTTTAGTATACACTCCACCGAGGGAACGCAGAACGTAGGCAAAGTTCGACTAGGGATCTCAGAAGGAAGTAAATTTAGCAGCTTTCTTATGAGTGTCGCCCCACAGGACGTATCAGAAAGATTGCAAAAAGCAGCGACCGGAGTTGTTCTGGATATTCTTTCGGAGACGGAGGGTGCCATAGCCGAAGACAGAGATTTAAACAATGTTGCGGAAGCGTTGGTGTACGCCGATGGAATCATCGCTGGGCTTGAACGCCTTGGCCTTGGCGGCTCAGCTGTTGCGGCAGATCTCAAGAGTTTAGCCGTATATGCTGGTCAGGGTATCGCGCATGAGTATGTGGTGGCCAAAAGGCTACAATTATTTAAAGATCCTGAGAATCAGGGCTTTGGGCCTGCTACTTGGCAGCGGGACGCATCTAACGATGTATTAGAGGCAAACTGGGGAGATGTACTTACCGCTATACGTGATACCATGAGCAACCCAAATGGCAATAAACTTGCGAGAGATTTAATGGACGCTGCACGAAAATTACTCAATGCAGCGAAGATTGACTGGCAAGATCTGCGCGCAGACACTTCGTATGGACCGGATTATGGCAAAGATTTTGATAACATATTTGAAACCGTTGGTCTTGAGCTTGATATGCTTGCCTCACCTGACGGTCAAGAGTAGTAAAATAGTAGGGTGATAACCACGCTGACGGGGGAGAATGAGGTGGCGCGGGCGGCGGAACTAGCCCGCGCGGTTACGGCGTTTGAGGCGGAGCATGGCGATATGGCGGTGGAGCGCTTGGACGGCGAAGAGACTTCGTATGATCGCATGGTGGAAGTTGCTCAGAGTCTGCCGTTCCTGGCCGTGCGCAAGCTTGTGGTGCTCAGAACGCCGGGTGCAAATAAAGAGTTTGCGGAGAAATTCGAGACGTTCGCCCAAAGTGTATCGGACACGAACGACATTATCATCATTGAGCCAAAACTCGACAAACGGCTTAGCTACTACAAGCAGCTGAAAAAGCTGACTGAATTTCGGGATTTTGTGGTGCTCGACGCCAGCGGACTGGCGCAGTATGCGGTAGCTTACACGGCGGAGCAGGGCGGCCAGCTAAATGCGGCGGACGCCCGCACACTGATTGAGCGCATCGGCATGGATCAGCTCAATTTGCGGCACGAGCTTGATAAGCTCCTCGCGTATAACCCAAAGATTACGCGCCAATCTATCGAACTGCTGACCGAAGCGGCGCCGCATAGCTCGGTATTTGAGCTGCTGGATGCCGCCTTTGCCGGTGATACAACGCGCACCATGCGTTTATACGATGAGCAGCGGGCGCTCAAGGTCGAACCGCAGCAAATTATCGCCATGCTGGTCTGGCAGCTGCATATATTGGCGCTGCTAAAAACGGCCAAAAATCGCAGTGTCGACGAGATCGTCCGGGATGCACGGCTGAATCCGTACGTTGTGCGCAAATCGCAGGGCCTGGCGCGTCGGGTTACGCTGGCGCGGCTCAGGGAGCTCATCACCCAGCTGCGTGAGTTTGATGTGCGCATGAAGACGGAGAGTGTCGTGCCTGACGAGATTACCAGGTACTACCTGCTGCAGCTCGCTGCGTGATGGTGAAAAAGAAATGCCACCCGATTGCTCGAGTGGCTTTTGCTGATGCTTTGAGCACCCGCAGACTTATTTCTTGGTCTTGGCGGCCGGTTTCTTGGCCGGAGCTTTCTTAGCCGCCGCTGGCTTTTTGGCGGCAACGGGCTTCTTTGTGGCAGCTGGTTTCTTGGCTACTGTTGCTTTGGGCTTTGGTGCGGCCTTTGGCTTGGTGCTTTTCACGCCGACTGGCTTCGTAACCCCGGCGGCTTTTTTAGCATTCCGCGCGGCCTGGGCTTTCTTGCGGGCGGCTTTGTTCTTGTGCACGATACCTTTTTTAGTGGCTTTATCGAGTTCTGACTGAACTTTGTCAAGAGCCTTCAATGCCTTCTTCTTATCGCTGGCTTCAAGAGCTTTGCCGAAGTTCTTGACAGCGCTTTTCAGGCTGCGCTTGGTTTTGCTATTGCGGACGGTGGCCTTGTGGGCAACCTTCACGCGCTTTTTGGCTGACTTGATGATGGGCATCGTACTTCCTTCGTGTGACCTAAAATTTATAAATCGTTTGTCGGCACCTATCATAGACGAATTCTTCTCTGTTGTAAAGCTGCCGTGGCAGTATGACCACAAAATACCGAGATTCTCCTCGACAACTCATCGTGCTTATGGTACGCTGTAGTCGTATCGTCTAATCAGAAATAAAAACTTCGGCATGGAAGACCAGAAACAACAACTTACCACTCGGCTCAAACAGTCACAGAACGTACTTGTCACGGTCAGTAAGAACCCTTCGGTAGATCAACTATCTGCCGCTATCGGCCTGACACTCGCCCTGAACAAGCTAGGCAAACACGCCACGGCCGTCTACAGCGGTGAGACGCCGAGTACGCTCGAATTCTTGAAGCCCGAGGAGACACTCGAAACTAACACCGATAGCTTGCGTGATTTTATCATTGCGCTGGACAAATCCAAGGCCGACAAGCTGCGCTACAAGGTCGAGGATCAGGTAGTGCGCATCTTCATTACGCCGTACAAGACCTCGATCTCAGAGGCAGACCTCGATTTTAGTCAGGGTGATTTCAATGTCGACATTGTCGTTGCTCTGGGTGTGACGCTGCAACAGGATATCGACGATGCCGTTCAGGCGCATGGGCGGATTCTACACGATGCTACCGTTTCGAGCATATCGGTCGAGGGACAGCCGGAAATTGGTACGCTAAACGTTATCGCACCCGATGTAAGCAGCCTGTCCGAGGTCGTCACGACACTGATCGATCAATTAGATAAGACTGCGATTGATAACCAAATTGCTACAGCATTGCTTACCGGTATCGTTGCGACGACCGAACGTTTCAGTAATGACAGAACCACACCCGATACAATGGGGGTCAGTGCACGGCTCATGTCGGCCGGCGCGAACCAGCAGCTCATCGTTACAGAGCTCGAAACGCCGCCGGAGCCGGAAGAGGAACCTATCGACGATCAAGTGGATGGTGATACGGAGGTAGCAGAGAACGATCTGGGCACCCTCAGGATCGATCATGATACTGACGACGATGACGAAACCGAGGATGATGAAGAGCCGGATTTTGATCAACGGGACCAACCGGCCGAAGATGACGCTCCGCAGGTCGAGGTTGATGCCGAGGGCAAACTCATCTCGTCCGAAGACGCCCTGCTGCCGAAAATAGGTGAAGTGCACGGCGATCCGGGCGATAATGATGAGCTATCCGAGGGCGCTCATGATGAATCTGTACCTGTCGTTACACGTCAGCGCATGGTTGAACCGCCTTCACGCGAAGGTACCCTGACGGCAAATACCGAGGAAGAATCACTCGACAAGCCGACCGAGGAACTTACCCGGCCGTCAGATGAGCTGCCGCTCCTATCACACGAGCAAGAGCCGCCGGAAGAAATGCCGGCCGTCGAGGTTGCATCTGAAGCCCAGCCCAAACCAACGACTGAGCCCGAACCGGTTGTGCCGGTTCCTACGGACCAGTTACCGGCACTAGATCTTGCCGCTGTCCCACCGTCGACGTCTCCGCAGGCTGAACAGCCCTTAGCGGTGGTAGACGGTGGTGCCGACGACCAGACACTGGCAGATCTCGAAGCATCAGTCCATAGTCCCCATCTTGCTACAGCTGATAAGCAGCAGTCGATGTCCACAGACAGCACAGTAACAGACGTTAGTGATGCTCGTAGTGCCGTTGAGGCAGCGCTACGCGGTGGATCGGCAGACGCACCGCTCGATCCCATCGCCGCTCTGAATGCTCAACCACTTGGTCCAGAACTTCACATCCCAGAGCCTGACAGCCCGCAGCCGGCTTATCAGCCTGCGCCTGGCTTTGGTACCACTCCCGCCAGTGACGGTTCGGCTTCAGGTGCGACGGGCCTACAGTTTCCTGAGCAGGCCCCAGCACCAGCGAGTACATTTCCGGGGAGTATACCCGCACAACAACAGGATGATTCCTTGCCGCCACCACCTCCCGTGCCACCCCCGCCGATTATCCCTTCATGATTACTAAAGGCGAGCCCCTGCACTTCGCTGCGAAGCTCGCCTACCGGCTCATTGTTCTGAATACATGCATGATATTCTGTATCTGATGCAGGGGATACTACTTATCGATAAGCCTAAAACTTGGACGAGTTTTGATGTAGTAAATTATGTGCGCAGGCAAGTTGCTACGGCCGAGGAGAAGAAGCCGAAGCATACAAAAGTAGGGCACACCGGCACGCTCGACCCCTTGGCGACCGGCCTACTGGTACTGCTCGTGGGCAAGGACTATACGCGCCGGGCAGGCGAGTTTAGCAAACTCGATAAAGTGTACGAAGTTACCATGAAGCTGGGCTTTACATCTACCACCGGTGATGAGGAAGGCGAGAAAACAGCTGTGTCGGCTACCATTCCGACCCGAAAAGCCGTCCTAGAGGCTCTAGGGAGGCTACAGGGGCATATCATGCAGATTCCACCCCAGTTTTCGGCCATGAAGGTGAATGGTCAGCGAGCCTACGAACTGGCTCGCAAAGGCGAAAAAGTCGAACTGGAGGCTCGACCCGTGACCATTTATTCGTCCGAACTCGCGAAATATGACTACCCGTATGTGTACTTTACCTCGCGGGTGAGCAGCGGCACATACATCCGCTCCCTGGTCGAGGATTTGGGTAAGCTCCTCGGTACCGGCGCCTACATGTCCGACCTCCGTCGCACCCGCGTTGGGGAGTTCAGTATCTCGGCCGCTTGTGCTGTGAATGATGATGCTGATTTTTTGCAAAACATGCAGGTTCTGTAAAATCTCCCGACCTGTCCTTGAACAATTTTCTGCTGAGTAACGAAAAAAAATGAAAGCCTGGCCCAAGCGGAGAAAAGGTGCAAGTTAGTAAAACGCAGCAAATACCAGATGAAAAGGGTAGGCCTTTTTCTTTTACTGCTGGTCGCTCAACTGCAAAATGACAGAATATAGCTCGTATGGATGGTGTATTGCGTCAAGGGTGGGGTGAAGCGGTTTCCGGGTAGTATTTGTACGCGATGGCCTGTGGGATACCGTAACCTCGCCAGTTTCTTCTAGCTCATGCAACGTTCTCAGCGCTTCCAGCTGCATCATGCCGGCCGCCGTTATGTCATCAGTGATTATCTCCAGCTCTGCCTCTGTGGGCTTCCCCGGCATGCCTGGGATTATTCCTCGTTTGATAGCCTCAAAGTATGATTGTGTGTTCTTGGGATGCTGGAGGAAAGGAATGAATAAAGCGGTACCGCCGGGACGTATAACTTCTAGGGGCGATGTAATGGCTGCGCGGACCTGCTCTGGGTTTCGAGCCCATGTTAGGCTTGAGTACACGATGGTTGCTGCGTCAAACGTTGTACCATGGACCGCTGCGCGGATGTTGTAACCGGATCCGGTGCGGTATTCCTCTCTGTCGGAACTCGGTTTAGGCAGTATAGACGGGTTGGTGTCTATCCCCACGACGTGTGTACGCTTATCTCGGCTTAGTTGCTTCGCAAAAACTCCTTCACCGCAACCGACGTCCAGTATGCTCATACCCCCAAGCAATTTTAAAACGGTATTATTAGAGACTGATAATTCCGCTGCGATATCACCTACCGTCCGGTTAGTCTGATGCGTGCGTGCTTGCTGCTCGCCTAGCTGGTAGGTAAGACCCTCTGCCAAGGCAGGTGTGAACGCAGTACTTACAACCTGTTCCTCGAGGAAGCTCAAATGCTCGGCAAAAACCTTGCGAGCTACTCCGTCATCGGCGGGCAACGGTCCTGGGCACTTCATCATGTTATGAAATAATAACAGATTTTGTAATATATATCCATAAAGTGTTAAGGTAACATTACATTGTTGCATCAGAGGGGGTTACCTGATATACTCCTAGGTAACGCCATCAGAAATCTCTAATTTTGGGAAAGGATCAATCTCTACTACTATGATTTCAGCCGACAAAAAGACGAAGATCGTCAAAGATCTGCAGAAAGATAAGACCGACACCGGTAGCGCTGCCGTGCAGGTCGGTATATTTACTGAGCGCATCAAGGAACTCACCGAGCACCTCAAGGAGAATAAGAAAGATTTTGCGGCTCGCCGCGGCCTGCTGCAGCTGGTTGGCAAGCGCAAGCGCCTGCTGCAGTACATCGCTGCCGAAGATGGTCAGGCGTACCTCGATCTAATAAAGAAACTCGGCATTCGCCGTTAAGATTTCCGAGCTTGCACATTTCATCCGAAAGTTTCCGTTCCGGTGCTCATCGTATCAACCATACGCCTGCGCTTCGGTACTCAACTTTCGAACAAATTGTGTCAACCTCGAAAAATCTTCGAGACAACCAATTGGTTTTGGACACTAGGCTCTAGCAGCTAGAGCCTACAATCTAGAATCAACATTCTAGTCACATTAATTCAGAGGTGGGTGATAAAGAACAGGTATCCATATCCGAGATTTGGGCATGGGCGCTTGCACCTTGTTACCCACGAGAAGGAGGCTTACTATGGCCCAGACAACAACCAACATTATCAACCCAAATGGCAAAAAGCTGATCGTCGTCGAAACGGAGTTTTGCGGCCGTACGCTTTCACTCGAAGTGAACCGAGTCGGGTTCCGCACAACCGCTAGCGTGCTCGCACGCTACGGCGATACGGTCGTACTCGGCACGGCCATGCTCGGCAAGCCGGTCATGGGCATGGATTATTTCCCGCTTAGCATCGACTACGAAGAGAAGTTCTACGCTGCTGGCAAGATTAGCGGCAGCCGGTTTATCAAGCGCGAGGGTCGCCCAAGTGACGACGCTATCCTCATCGGTCGCCTCATCGACCGCCCAATCCGTCCGCTGTGGCCGAAGGGCTACCGGAACGAAGTGCAGGGAGTTGCCAGTGTGCTGAGTATGGACCCAGCGTTTCGTCCAGACGTCGTCGCCATGATCGCCATGAGTGCTGCTTTCATGCTCACTGGTGGGCCGTTCGACGGCCCGGTAGCCGGCGTACGCGTCGGTATCAATGAACAAGGTAAGCCGCAGGCGTTTATGAGCGCCGAAGAGCTCGATGCGAGTAAGCTCGATCTCGTTGTCGCCGGCCGCGAAGGCGGCGTCATGATGGTTGAAGCTGGTGCTAATGAGGCAACCGAAGCTGAGGTTATCGAAGCGCTGAAATACGCTGAAGAAGTTATCAAGCCGGCACTCGTGCTCCAGAAGGAGCTGGCTGCTAAGGTCGGCGCTGAGGCTCAGGAATACGAACTGGTACTGCCGGATGAAGCCAAGCAAAAGGAAGTTGATAGCTGGGTCGCCGGCAAGCTCGGCACCGCTATCCGCGCACCGTACCCAGAGCGTAATGAGATGATCGGCGTCTTGCGCGATCAGATGCACAAGGAATTCGCCGCCAAGATCGGCGAAGATGAATACACTGCACATTTCACCGAATACGACGAGGCACTGACGATGGCGCTGCATAAAGATGTACGCGCTGGCATCGTGAAAGATGGCCTGCGCCCTGATGGCCGCAAGCTGACTGACATCCGGCCGCTCAGCAGTGAAGTCGGTTTGCTGCCGCGTGCGCACGGCTCCAGCATCTTTACCCGCGGTGTGACTCAGGGCATGAA
Source organism: uncultured Candidatus Saccharibacteria bacterium (assembly GCA_964459795.1). GTDB lineage: Bacteria > Patescibacteriota > Saccharimonadia > Saccharimonadales > UBA4665 > JAGXIT01. Next base: position 11,211 of record CAYWOA010000017.1, read on the forward strand.
TATCGTCACCTTGGCGCCGCTTAGTTACGCACAGCTCGTCGATACGATGGAGAAAAACACCGAGCGCCGCTACATGCACCACTACAATGCACCTGGCTATACCGTCGGCGAAGTGCGTCGCCTCGGCTCACCGGGTCGCCGTGAGATTGGTCACGGTTACCTGGCAGAGCGCGCGCTCAGCGCCGTACTGCCGGACGAAACGGTGTTCCCATACGCTATTCGTAGCGTTACCGAAATCATGAGCCAGAATGGTTCAACCAGCATGGCCGCAACCTGTTCGAGTTGTCTGGCACTCATGGACGCCGGTGTGCCGCTGAAGCGGCCAGTGAGCGGCATTGCCATGGGCCTGATGGTCGACGGCGACAAGACCTATATCCTCAGCGATATTGCCGATGCCGAAGATTTTGCTGGTGATATGGACTTCAAGGTTGCCGGTACGACCGATGGCATCACGGCCCTGCAGATGGACATGAAGGTTCATGGACTGCCGGTCGACGTACTTGCCAAGGCCCTCGAACAGGGCAAAGCAGGGCGTGCCCACATCCTGAGCCACATGCTTGAGACACTGGCCGCTCCACGTACAGAGATGAGCCCGTATGCGCCGCGCGTCGAAAGCATTGTCATCAACCCGGATAAGATCCGCGAAATAATCGGCAAGGGCGGCGAGACCATCCAGAAGATTACCGGTGAAACTGGTACCGAGATTGATATCAAAGACGACGGTACGGTGATGATCGCCAGCCCTGATAAGGCAAAGATCGACGCTGCTATCCAATGGATCCAGAGCATCGTTGAAGAGCCTGAAGTTGGTAAAATCTACGTGGATGTGCCGGTGGTAAGTGTGCTCGATTTCGGTGCATTCGTGCAAATCCTTCCCGGCAAAGACGGTCTGGTGCACGTTAGTGAGATGAGCGAAGAGCGTGTAAATAAGCCGAGTGATGTCGTGAAAGAAGGCGATAAGGTTACCGTGAAGCTTGTGGCTATTGATGATCGTGGCCGTCTGCAGCTCAGCATGAAAGCCGCCACCCGGGAGCTCGGGAAGAAATAGAACATTGAACATTGAACATTGAACATTTAGCATTGATCGTTGAGCATTAATTGATCATTTTTCAGGTAGCATATGGAAGAAAATGTTAGCAAGGCACAGCAACTTCAGCAAAGGATGATTGTGTTTGCTGCGGATACGATACGGCAGGTGAATGCCATAAAGTTGCCTCGTTCTATAATCGATCAAGTAACACGGTCAGCTGCAAGCATCGGGGCAAATTACTGCGAAGCGATTAATGCGAGTTCCAAATTAGATTTCAGGAACAAGGTGTATATCGCCAAAAAGGAAGCCGCTGAAACGAAATACTGGTTTCAGCTGATTGAGGAGCTTAACCCCGGCTCAATTGGTAGCCTCAGTGATGAATGTCAAGGAATCCTCATGATTCTTCAAAAGACAGTGAATACGATCAATGATCAACGAAAAAGGAAGGATCAATGATCTATGGTCACTGATCAAAGCTCGAAGCAGCATCTGCTGGATGAACTCAAGAAGAAGATTGAGGCTTCGGGGGTGACCCCGGAGCTTGCAAGCCAGGCAACGCAACTGGTCTTTGGGGCTGGTAACCCTGATGCAGACATCTTATTCATTGGCGAAGCGCCGGGCAAAAACGAGGACCTGCGGGGAGAGCCATTCGTCGGGGCGGCGGGTAAGTTCCTGAATGAGATGCTAGAAAGTATCGGCCTGGAGCGCAACGATATATACATAACAAATATTGTTAAATATCGTCCGCCGAATAACCGCGACCCGCTCCCAGAAGAGAAAAAGGAATTTCTGCCGTATTTACAGGAACAGCTGGAGATTATTCGGCCAAAGGTTGTTGTAACGCTGGGCCGTCACAGTGGGGGTGTCTTTTTGCCTGATCTGCATATTAGCGCTGACCACGGTAAGCCAAAGCGGATTAAGCTAGCGCTGCACGATGACCAATCGAAAAGTATTTCGGTGGTGATCTTGCCGCTCTATCATCCGGCCGCAGCGCTGTACAACGGCGGGATGCGCGAGACGCTTATCGAAGACTTCTCGCTCATACCGGCGCTTTTAGAAAAGATTAAAGAATCATAGAAAACACGTGCTCTGGCTCGTAAAGACCAAGGCAATAACCAAGCAGCAAAGGAGAAAAACTATGGAACCAAATAAGCAACAAAAATCAGTGAGGGCAAATAAACCTCAGCAGAATCAAGGCCGCCAGCAGAGCGGCGGACAGCGACGGTTGAACCAGAAAGGCCGACAGGTGGGGAGCGGTGGTAGCAAAACCCAAACATCGGAGCGAAAGCCCACAATCAGCCGGGGTGCGGCGGTACGCGCACAAAAACGCACACAGATGGATGCGCAGCGTGTGGCGAACCAGTATATGCCGGCGCAGGCTTCCGATGGTGCTGCCAGAGCAAATTTTATCGATGATAGCCCGCGTCTGAAGATTATTGGCCTCGGTGGTATGGACGGTGGTGGCTCCAAAAACATGATGCTCATAGAGTATATGGATGATGCTGTCGTTATTGACGCCGGCAACGATCTTAGTGTTGATCTGCCGGGTATTAACTATGGTATCGCAGATACAGCGTACCTGGAGACGATTCGCCACAAATTGCGCGCCTATGTCATCACCCATGGTCACCTGGATCACATCGGTGCGCTGCCGCACATTGTACCGAAGTTTCCCGCACCGGTGTACGGCAGTAAGTTCACTATCGGCCGCGTCGAGGAAATTTTCGAGAATTTCGGCCTGCCGATGCCCGAAGGCTTCCAGCTCCAGACGGTTACCATGAATGAGAATACTCATGAACGGCTCAAGGTTGGTCAGTTTTACGTAGAGCTTGTGCGCATTACGCACTCCATCCCGGGCAGTACCGTCGTTGTACTGGATACACCAGTGGGGCGCATCCTGAACACCGGTGACTTCAAGTTTGACCCCACGCCGCTAAGTCATGTGCGCAGCGACATAGAACGTCTGAAGGAGCTTGGCGACGAGGGTGTGCTGGCGCTGCTTAGTGAATCGACAACGGCAGACCGCATGGGCCATACGCCGTCTGAAAACATCATTGAGCAGAGTATCATCGATATCATAGATCAGGCCCCAGGGCGCATCTTTATCGGCATGTTCAGCACCAATATGGACCGCGTTCAAATGGTAGTAAATGCTGCGGTACATCATGGGCGTAAAGTTGCTATGGATGGTCGTAGCATGGTGAGCACGCTTGAGATGTCAGTACGTCATGGTTTTATGAAAATCCCCAAAGGTACGTTTGTGCCAATCGCGAATGTCGCGGGGATGAAAGACCAAGATATTGTAGTGGTGGCGACTGGTTCTCAGGGCGAGCCAAGCTCTGCATTGCAGCGTATGGCGAATGGAGAGCATCGACACATCAAGTTACACGAAGGCGATACGGTTATTCTTGCCAGCAACCCAATCCCGGAGAGCGGTAACGATGCGCTCATCGGCCAAATGGTAGATAATATGGTCAAGAAGGGTGTTCATGTGTTTGAGCACCGCACTCGTGAGCTTGATAAGGTTGGTCCATTGCATGTTTCCGGCCACGCCAGCCAGGATGAATACGCCGAGATGATTCGGTACACCAGGCCAAAGTTTTTCATACCTATCTACGGAGCTTATCGAGTAAAACAACGGCACATTGATTTGGCGGTAGAGCAGGGGGTCCCACGTGCCAATACGGTCAATGCCCTGAACGGAGAGGTAATCGCGCTTACACCGGACAAGATGGAAATTATTGGCGAGGTGCCGTGCGGCACCATTCTGGTAGACCAAACCGGCGCAATCGTGAGCAACGTGGTAGTGAAAGACCGCGTACTTTTAGCAGAAGAGGGCTTGGTTGCGGTTGTGTTGACGGTAGATAAGAAATCCGGCAATTTGCTAACGAGCCCGGATATTATTAGCCGCGGCTTCATTTACATGCGCGAACAAGAAGAAATTATGAATGGCTTGCGCAACGAAGTGCGCCGGGCGGTCCAGCAGCGTTTTAAGCGAATTGACCTCGATAGATTTAAGGCAGAGCTAAAGGACCACATTACACACTATTTGTTCGAGCAGACCGGGCGCAGCCCCATCGTCATCCCGGTAGTTAATGTTATCAGTGGTGCTAAGGGTGAAAAACAGCCCACGCAACAGGAATCGGGTAAGCCGGTTGAACCACAGAAAACCCCTGAAGAGATCGCGGCCGATCAACAGGCGCGCTTCCAGGCGATGCGCGAGCGACTACTCAATCAGGATCCCAGGTTCGATTAGTAACTACTCCTACAGAGGGGCCGTTAAAGAGGTGTGTAGGGGGCTTGACAAAAGTTGTAATATTTGCCATAATGTCGATGTTGTGCCAAAACAAAACGAGCCAAATGATGAGCCACATAATCTGAGCGTTCCCCAAGAGCAAAGAGCTGCCGAGCTGAATGGTGGCATACACGATGTGAATGTGATGATTGACGATCTGTACCATCAATTGCCTCCGGGGATTGAACGGGCGACCCAGGTCCAGCGGCTTGTCGGTA
>CAYWOA010000018.1:0-14827 GCA_964459795.1 uncultured Candidatus Saccharibacteria bacterium
ACCCTCCAAAGGTACACGCCTCGTTATACCCGCGTGTAGCCTCACCCTCCCCCGGCTCGCTTTCGCTTCGCCGGCCGTGCTACGCACGGCTGCCTGACGGCAGCGGTAAAGCGAATAGCGTCGTTACATGCATAGGCTTTGGGAAGAGCAGCCCGACAAAAAGTCACGTCTTTTTGCCGGCGCGATGAGAAACCTGCTTGCAGGTGTCTCATTACCTTTTACCACCAGCCCTTCGAGAGCCAGGCATTGTACGCCCCTGCCCAGCCACCGTAGCGACCGGCATAGCGGGTAAAGAACTGCGTTTGGCACACCGGGTCTGCCTGCCAGTTCGGGCAGGCAGCACTGAGCGTCGCCGGATTTGTCTGGCCAAGCCCGACGTAGCGGCCATTAGCACTCCTGGACGCGGCGTTCCAGTGTGATTCGCGCGAGAATATATAATCGACATAGCCGTAGTCGCTGGCACTAATGCCAGCCGCCGCCATAACGGCTTTCTTGTCGGACGGAATATTCACCGTGTTGCCCTTGACGACGATACGCGTCACAGGCTGCACGGTGACGACAGACTGCACCAGTGTCCGACTTACCTCTTCGCCATGCTGGACGTTGATCTGGTAGGTCTTGACCACCGTACCCGGGCTACCCTCCTGGCGTACCGCTTGGCTGCCGAACGACAGCGAGGTATCGAGCACAGTTTGCACCGGGGCGGCAACCTGCTCGGTGATAGTAATGACCTGAATACCGTCGCGCACAACCGAGACTTGCATATCACTGGTGATAGGCGTATCAAGTGCTGGTTTCACGGTGTCTTTGGGCCCAAGTTTGACCGCTTTTTCTTTGAGGAGCTCGCGGACCGTGCCAGTCTGCGTTCTGAGCGACAGTGGCTGACCGTATAGTGTAAATGTCACCGGCTTGGCACGGACGATGGTGACTTGTTCGCCAAAGCCGCGCTGCATCACAAAGTTCTCCGTCGGATGGGCAGTGACGCGGTCTTCGCCGTACAGCTGCACACCCGCCTGCGCTGCTATGCTGCGTGGCGTGGCGGCCGCGCTTTGGGTAATAAGCGTACTATTGCCATCGCTGATGGCAACCGGCACCGAGCGGTACACGTTCACGAGGAAGTTATCCCCCACAATCGGCGCATCCTCCGCCGGCTCGACGCGGTCGCCGCTCGCCAGCTTGATATCGAGCTTGCGCAGTAGCTGGCCGACCGTATCGGCATCGGTCGGTACAGTACGCTTCACGCCATCGGCTTTCACGATGACGATGAAGTTCTGGTTCGGCACAATGGTTAGCTGCTTAGCATCGTGCTGCAAGCCAAAGATAAGCAGCAGACCGCCAAAAAGCACCAGACACGCGAAAACCACCACCGCCAGTATGACCGGGTGGTGATGGATGCGGCCTAGGCGCCGGAAAAGTGCCGCCGGGGTACGGTGGGATGGTGAAAGATCCTTCGGTTTATTCATACTGCTTGACACGCAAAAATCTCGCCGTTATGGCACCTTAAAGTATAGCAAACTATAGCTTTTTGAGGGGGGCGAAGGCGACATTCAGCTTCTTGACACCGGCTTTTTGGAAGTAGATTGCCGCCATGTCTCCTTCTGTCTCGACTACCGTGCCGCGGCCAAATAGTTCGTGTGAGACAGTATCGCCCTCATGGAGCTCCGGTACATAGCGCAGTTCGTCCGACTCTGCCCCGTCCGCGGCGGCGATAGGTAATCCCACTTCCGCCTCGTCACTCGGTACGCCGAGCGGCGCGCGGCCGAAGCTTGGCATGACGGTCTGCTCCTGCACATGATCGGCCGCAATTTCACCGAGAAACCGGCTCGGCACGTTGTGCTGCAACCCGCCGTACAGTGACCGTGCAGCTGCGTAGAGCATGTAGAGCTCCTCGCGCGCGCGGGTCATGCCGACATAGCAGAGCCGCCGCTCTTCCTCCATTTCAGACTGATCGTAGAGCGCGCGCGAGTGCGGCAGTATGCCTTCCTCAAGCCCGGCCATAAACACCACCGGGAATTCGAGGCCCTTGGCAGCATGTAGCGTCATGAGCGTGACCACATTGTCGCCAAAATCGGCTGAGTCAATGTCGCTAATGAGCGCAACCTCCTCTAGAAACGCCACCAACCCGATTTGATGGTAACCCTGTGCAACGCCGATGAGCTCGCGTACGTTTTCCTGCCGGCTCTCGCCCTGCGGCGTCTTATCATCGAGGTAGGCCAGATACTGGATGCGCTTCACGAGGCTGTCGAGCAGTACATCTGGCGGCAGCGTTTCGAGCTGGTCGCGGAAACTTGATAGTACATCGCCGAGCGAGACAAGCCCCTGCCTCGCCTTACCGGTCACAGTACCGCATTCCGAAACGCGGCTCAGCGCATCCTGCAAACTCAACCGTTCGACCGCGGTCCAACCCAGAAAATTCTCGAGGCTTTTCGCTCCGACACCGCGGGTAGGTACATTGGCTATGCGCTCAAAACTGGCGCGGTCCTCGGGTTGGTACAGGAGACGCAGGTACGCGATAAGGTCCTTGATCTCCTTGCGGTCATAAAAACGCACGCCCCCTACCACCCGGTACGGTACGCCGTATTGCACAAAGCTTTCTTCTATGGGACGGCTTTGGGCGTTGGTGCGGTATAGCACAGCAAAGTCGCGGTACTGACGCTGGCCGCTTTCGACAGCGAGATGGATGGTGCGCATGACCGTTTCCGCCTCGGCGCGTTCGGTCATGACCTGCCGCACCTGTACCTGGCGACCATCGCCCGCATCGGTCCAAAGCTGTTTGTTGCTGCGCTGCGTATTGCGAGTGATAATGCCGTGGGCAGCGTTCAGAATATGCGCGGTGCTGCGGTAATTTTGCTCAAGCTTGATAACAGTACAATCTTTGTAGTCGGTCTCAAAGCGGAGAATGTTGCGGAAATCAGCGCCTCGCCAACTGTAGATAGACTGCCAGTCGTCCCCGACGACGGCGAGGTTACGCCGCTCATCCACGAGCAGTTTTACGAGCTGGTACTGCGCAGCATTGGTGTCCTGGTACTCGTCAATCATGATGTGGCTGAAGTGACCCCGCCACTTGCTACGTACGTCTTTGTGTGCCGTCAGCAGCTGCACCGTACGCCAGATGAGATCATCGAAGTCGAGGGCAGACGCGGCTTTGAGGACCGCTTGGTAGGCAGGATATACCTGGGCAGCCGTACGCGCCGTGGGACTGGCCGCCGTCTCGGCATATTCTTCGGGGCCAATCATATCGTTTTTCGCGCTGCTGATATAGGCCGCGAGCGTTCGCGGCGGAAAGGCTTTTTCATCGATATGCTGCTCTTTGCAGATACGCTTCACTATCGAGAGCCTGTCGGTTTCGTCGAAAATAACGTAGCTCGATGGAATGCCAAGGTGGTCGCCGTCCATACGCAGCAAACGTACGCAGATAGAGTGGAACGTGCCCATCCACGGCATAAAACGACGGTCATCGGCGCTCTGGCCGAGTAGCGCTGCCACCCGCTCGCGCATTTCACGGGCTGCTTAGTTGGTAAATGTTACCGCCAGGATGCTATACGGTGTCGCTTGGCCGGTTGCAATCAGGTAGGCGATGCGGTGCGTCAGCGTTTTTGTCTTGCCGCTACCGGCACCAGCTTGAATAAGCAGCGGCCCGTCGGTCGCCACCACCGCTCGCCGCTGCTCCGGATTTAGTCCGACGAGCAGAGTGTCTTGCATCTATTCCTATTGTAGCATCCGATGCTATTGACCAAAGAAGTTAGTGTGCCACACGCCAGGTAGTGAAAGAACTCCGAGGTCGAGAAGTATGTCGAACACCACGACCAGTAGCAGCAAGATTATAACGAGAGTGAACACTACGGTGCGACGATGACGGCGCACACGGTTGATCGGCACGAAGTAAGTCTCAGCGATAATGGCTTGTTCGATTTCGGTTTCGCGGGCAGCCTCCTCGTTATTGGCCTGGTTGGCGCGTGACGGCTCTGTAATCTGTCCATCTGTTTCGCTGTCATCCTCGTCGTCTTTAGCTTCTTCGGCTGGCTTTTCAGGTCCTGGTTCGGGCTCCATAGTCACCTGCGGTGGGCTAACCCCTTCTGGTTCATCGGCATCTGAGTCACTGGCATATTCACCAGATGGTGCCACTGCCTTTACTTGATGGGTAATGGGGCTCGCTTCCTGCTTGGGTACGTTTGGCGCAGGAGCGTCTTGAGATTCACCCGAAGGCTTTTCCTCGCCAGCGTTCTGCCCGGGTGATGAGATTTCATTGAGCATCGGATCTGTCGTCACGTACGGCCGATTGGTCACAATAACTGGGCGGCTCGTCGAGGATGGCGCAGCATCACCAGCGTGGACGGCATCTATCGCTCTGGCCGGTTTGTCTGGTTTATCTGCCGCCATCTCGCTACTTCCTCTCTGTTTGCACCTGGTGAGCAACTTGGACTATGGCCGAGAATTGTTGGTAATTGAGGCTTGCCGCACCCACGAGTGCACCATCGACCTCTGGTAGTTCCAGATAACTCCGGACATCGTGCTCATTGACGCTGCCACCGTAGAGCACGCGCATGTCCCGCGCAGCCCGCTCGCCGTACAGCTCAGCTACCTGCGAACGAATGAAGACAATCGCCTCTTGGGCATCACTGGGTTTTGCGATAATCCCGTCGAACGTACTAATAGCCCAAACCGGCTCGTACGCAATCACAATGTCTTCTATTTCTTTGCTCGTGAGATTCATAAGCGCCGTCGTCAGCTGGTCGTGCAGCACCTGCTTCATTTCGCCGGCGTCGCGCTCTTGCTTGGTCTCACCGACACATATGATTGGCACGATGTCATTGCGGACAGCAGCACGAACTTTGTCGCGCACCATGTCCAGGCTTTCGCTAAAATACAGCCGCCGAGCAGAGTGGCCAACGAGCCCATAGTGCACCAAATCACCGAGCATGGCGAAGCTGACCTCGCCGGTGTAGGCACCCTCGTCTTTATCGTAGGCATCCTGTGAACAGAGCCGAAAACGGCGGCGATCAATTTCCAGGCTAATCGGCTGCAGGGCGAGCATGCTCGGTGCCAGCACGACTTCGATATCGCGGTGGTACGGAACCCGCTCGTGCAGCCTATGCACGAGTAGGCTCGCCTGGTGCACCGACAGATGCATCTTCCAATTACCGACGATAAGCGTACGTTTAGCCATGTTGTCCTCCAGGGAAAAGAGTAGCCCAAGCGAAAACCGCGCTTTTCGCCTGGCGCGATGAGAAAAACCGTAGGTTTGTCTCATACACCGTTTTCCAATTACCGACGATAAGTGTGCGTTTAGCCATTATTCGTATTCCGCTTATGCTTTACCTGCACATTGTACATCACTTATCCTCCAGCGCTTCTACGCCCGGTAGTTTACGGCCGCTCATTAGCTCCAAACTTGCGCCGCCGCCGGTAGATACATGGTCGAAACTGCCGGTTAAGCCGCGCTGCTGGATAAACCCAACGGTGTCGCCGCCACCCACGACGCTAAAGGGCTTGTTGCCAAACTGACCGAGCATCGCCTCCATGAGCAGCTCGGTGCCATGTGCGGTCGGACCGACTGGGTTACGGATGCCCTTCGTCTCGGTCACGCCCATGGCACCGTTCCAGACGGCCGTACCGGCAAGCTGCATGAGCCCCGCAATAAACGCGCCGCTAAACGGCCCGATATCCAGTATCATTTCATCGCCAGCAATCTGGCTAGCCTCGTGCAAGGGACGTTTTGGATATGCTTCGATATCAGCAATAATGTGCGCACTCCAGTCCACAATCCGTGTCGGTGCGGCCGAGTCAAGCTGCTTTGCGACGACCCCGTCTTGCGGTAGGTAAAAGACAAACGCACGCTTCTGCTTTTCGTCCTCGACGCGGCGCAGTATTTCTTTGGCGAGCGGCAGATCATCGGGAGCAATTTTGCTCTTACCGACAGGTAAACTGGTAGCGTGCAGGAATGTATTGGCCATGGCGCCGCCAACCGCCACGACATCGGCAATCGCGATAAACCGCTGCAGCACTTCTATCTTGTCGCTAATCTTGGCGCCGCCAATGACTGTCACGAGCGGCCGCTTGGGCTGCTCCATCACCGAGGTTATCGTATCAACTTCCTTCTCAAGCAGCAGACCGGCCACACTCGGCAAATGGCGCGTCACCGCATCGGTGCTGGCGTGGGCGCGGTGCACAACCCCGAAACCATCCTGCACGAAAACATCCGCCAGGCTGGCGAGCTGCTGCGCAAATGCGTCATCATTGGCTTCTTCTTCAGCGTGAAACCGGAGGTTCTCCAGTAATAGGACGTCGCCCGGCTGCATGCCTTTGGCGGCCTTTTCGGCTCGTTCGCCGACGCAGTCTGGAACAAACTCAACCTCTGTGCCGAGAAGTTCGTGCAGTCGCTTGGCAACCGGGAACAGACTTTCGGCAGGCTTTGGTTTACCATCTGGTCGGCCAAGATGCGAGCAAATGATAACGGCAGCACCGTGCTCAAGCAGGTACTTTACCGTCGGCAGACTCTGCTGCACGCGGTAGTCATCGGTGATTTTGCCCTTATCACTCAGCGGCACGTTGTAATCGGCCCTCAGTAGTACCCGCTTGCCGCTCACATCGATGTCTTTAATCGTTTTTTTCGAAAAGCTCATGTCCCACCGCTCGTTTCACTATTCTTATGGTTATTATCGCACACCCACATACGAAAAACTATAGGAGCCAGTGAACAATACCAAAGGAGCTGACAAGTGCGCCTAGGCTGGGATGAGCGAGGAGCACGAATTCATTTCGCTTGCCCGTGCAGAGAACAGGAGTCGTCCTGAAAATAATGAACGCAGCAATCCGGCGCTCATGGCGTCGGATTTAGGGCAAAAAGCCAATGTCTTGGCTTTTTGTAGACACGAGCGAAGTGTCGTCCATGAAATCGGGAACGCGTTTGCCTCGTTTGTCTGTTGAGGAGAGCCATATTGAATTCACTTCAATGTGGCGAGGAGGACGAGAGTCCTCCTTATCTAGTCTAACTGCCTGATTTTAATCGTGTCGGTCGTACCAACCACGCCAGGATAACGACCGCCTACCAGCACCACGACGTCGCCCTTGCTGAACACGTGCGCGTGCTGCAAGAAAGTTGTCATCTTGTGCGCCGCCTGTTTGCTGACCGGCCGCACGTAGCTCTTGACATCGTAAACGATGGCGAGCTGCTGTGCCGTTCGAGCACTGTCTGTGACCGCGATGATGGGAACATCTGGCCGTTCAGAAGCGATATCAAGCACTGTCGCGCCAGACTTAGTCTCCGCCACAATGGCACTGGCGTGGATGCTCTGCGCCATACCGATCACCCCACGACTGATGGCCAGTTGGCGAGTCGTTTCTTTTTCAATTTGCCCCTTGAACGACACTCTCACCACACCATGCGTTTGCGAGTACATGATAATCCGTTTCATAACCTTGACTGCGTCATGTGGATACTTGCCTACGGCCGTTTCATCACTCAGCATGACACAGTCGGCACCGAGATAGACGGCCGTGGCGACATCCGACACTTCGGCGCGACTAGGTTCTGGTGAATCGGTCATGCTGCCAAGCATTTGCGTAGCAACAATGGTCGGTTTACTATACTGAAGCCCCAGGCTGATGATTTGCCGCTGCGCGACCGGCACCACCTCGGGACTAACTTCGACTGCCATGTCGCCACGGGCTACCATAGCAACATCTGTCGCACGCATGATTTCCTCTATGTTGTCGATAGCCAGTTTGGTCTCAAGCTTGGCGATAATCTTGCGATCGCCGCCAAGATTTTGGATGAGCCGGCGCAGGTTTTCAATATCTTTCGCCGACTGGACGAAGCTCATCGCCACGTAATCGATATCTTGCGTGCTGCCATACGCTAAATCAGCCCGATCTTTTTCAGTGATAACATCGCCGCCAAAGTCGGTATCTGGCAGGTTAATACCCCTGCGCTTCAGCAAGATACCGTCATTCTCCGCCTCGCAGTAGACGATACCACTGCGCACATTCGTTATTTTGGTGCGAACCCTGCCATCGAAGAGATACAGCCGCTCACCGCGTTTGACCTTCTCGGCCAAGTCATACTGCGTGGGGATAATGCCCGATGTGAGCCAGTCAGCGTTATAGCCGAGTTTGAGCGTCTGACCCTTTTGGACAGCGATAATGTCATCGAAGTCGCCAAGTCGAATCTTTGGCCCTTGCAAATCTTGAATAATGGCGACTGGCTTTTTCAGCTCGCGGCTTGCCCGACGGATCCATGTAATCTGACGCGTACGCTCCTCGTGACTGCCATGGCTGAAATTGAGCCGCAGGCCGTTAGCACCGTCTTTTATCAGCCGTTTGATCGCTTCGAAATCGTCCGTCACCGGACCAATAGTAGCAATAATTTTGGTACGCTTGTAGCGCTTGAGTGGCAACAGCCTCTCTTTGTGAATTGTTTGCATACCGCTTATAGTTTACAGGCTAAACCATGCTTCACAAAATCGAAGCAATTCCATAGGGGCACTCTGGAACTTCCCGGTTTAGCCGTTGGCTACAGCGACAATGCGACGAGGGCAGTGTTTTCGCGCTGTATAGCCTCACAACGACTGCTGAGGAGTTGGAGGTGTGCCGAGGTTTTTTGCTCTCTTTTGTCCGGCGCAAAAAGAAGGCGAGTCTGACGAGAGTCAGAATCGAAAATAAGAAGAAAGATTGATGAGCCTACGAAAGCACTATGAAACATGAAAGCCCTGATGGAACGTATGGATTCTACGCTATGCCCGGAATGACAGGGGAAGTTTGTGCGTGGCTAGCGGCCGAGACCTTCCTCGGTCTTCTTCACATCTATTGTTGTTTTTACAACGGTGTCTGGTGTAAGCGAGATACTATCGATACCTATCTCAACGAGGAAGCGAGCAAACTCTGGGTAATCGGACGGGGCTTGACCGCAAATACCGATCTTCACGCCTTTCTTCTTCGCTACGTACACCACTTCGCGGATGAGTTTTTCAACCGCTTCATTATTCTCATCGTAGTCGTGCGCCACCAAGTGGTTGTCGCGGTCAACGCCGAGCGCCAGCTGTGTCAAATCGTTGCTGCCGATAGAAAAGCCGTCGAAACGGTCAGCGAACTCCTCGGCCAGGATGACATTGGATGGGATTTCACACATCACATAGGCCTGGAAGCCGTTTTCGCCGCGGCGCAGGCCGTTTTCAGCCATAATCGCGAGAACTTTATCAGCCTCTTCAAGCGTGCGGCAGAACGGTATCATCCCCTTGATATTAGTGAGTCCCATATCGTCGCGAACTTTGCGAAACGCCTGGCACTCGAGCGCAAAGCCTTCTTTGTATCTCGGGTCATAGTAGCGTGCCGCGCCGCGGAAGCCTATCATCGGGTTCCGCTCTTCGGCTTCGAACTGCGCACCACCGATGAGGTTAGCATATTCGTTGGAACGGAAGTCCGAGAAGCGGATGATGACATCATTTGGGTAGAACGCTGCGCCGATGATGCTGATGCCTTCGGCAAGTTTATCGACGAAATACTGTTCCTTGTCGTCGTACCCTTTGGTGAGCTTGTTTATTTGGGCCCGAACAGCTTTGTCTTTGACCTCGTCGAAATGGACAAGGGCCATCGGATGAATCTTGATATGTGTATCGATGATGAGTTCTTCGCGGGCGAGCCCAACACCGTCATTTGGCAGCAGCGAATACGCAAAGGCGCGTTCCGGCTCACCGACGTTCATCATAATCTTGGTTCGCGGACGCGGCAGATCCGTAATATCGGTTCGCTCAATGTCATAGTGCAGCAAACCTTCGTAGACCGTGCCTTCGTCGCCGCCACCACCGCAGCTGACCGTGATATCTTGGCCGTCTTTGATGAGATCGGATGCATTGCCGGTGCCTACGACGCAGGGGATACCCAGCTCGCGCGAGACGATAGCCGCATGGCAGGTCCGGCCACCCTTGTCGGTTACAATAGCGCTGGCTATTTTCATTATCGGTACCCAGTCTGGGTCGGTCATCTCGGTCACCAGCACATCGCCCTCTTTGAAATCGTCGATATCTTTGACGCTCATGATTTTACCGGCTCGGCCTTGGCCAATTTTGCTACCGACGCTGGTGCCCGTCACAATGACACGGCCTTCCTCACTCAGTTTGTACTCTTCGATATGGTTGACGTCGCGGCGTGATTGCACCGTCTCGGCGCGGGCCTGGACGATATAGAGCTGTTTGTCGTCTTCGTCGAGCGCCCACTCGATGTCCATCGGGTGTCCATAGTGCGCCTCTATCTTCATGCCCCAGTCGGCGAGGGTATGCACTTGGTCATCGGTGATACTGTAGCGTTCCTGGTCGCGAACTGGCACATCGACATTCTTGGTTCGGCTATTGCCGATAGGAACCATCTTCATTTTCTTCGTGCCAAGTTTACGCTTCAGAATGGCCATGGTCGGCTTGAAAACGATGAACTCATCAGGGCTCACATGCCCTTGGACGATGTTCTCACCGAGACCGTAAATAGAGCTAACGACCACGGCGTTCTTAAAACCGCTCTCGGTGTCGATAGTGAACATGACACCGGCACATTCGCTGCGAACAGCAACCATCTGCTGAATGCCGACGCTGAGGGCTACCTTCATGTGGTCGAACCCGTTGGTTACTCGGTAGACGATGGCACGGTCAGTGAACAGACTGGCGATACATTCTTTGACCGACTCGAGGACGTGATGCTCGCCTGAAATATTCAGGAATGTCGCCTGTTGACCGGCGAACGAAGCGTTGGGCAGGTCTTCGGCGGTGGCCGATGAACGAATGGCGACGACCATGTCACTATCCCCATGGCCGCACTTTTCGCAGAGTTCACGGTAGCCACGCTTAATTTCATCTTCGAAGTCTTCCGGTAATTTGGCTTCGACGATCATTTGGCGAATAGCAGAGCCACGGCGAGCAAGTTCGTGGACATCGTTTACGTCTAGGCCCTGGAGCGTGTCATTAATACGCTGGCTCAGCCCAGCGGTTTCAAGAAAGTAGCGATAGGCATCAGCCGTCGTAGCGACGCCATTAGGCAGGTTCACACCCTGCGGACGAAGGTGATGGTACATTTCTCCGAGGGACGCGTTTTTGCCTCCAACCTGCGGAATGTCTTCGATACTCAGCTCTTCGAAGAATTTAAGGTATGTATACATCTGTTAGCCCACCTTTCAGATTGTAAGATTTTTTACTTTTTTATTCTTATACTCTCATCATACCGCTTGCGCTTTACTTTTACAACAGCGGTCGATACAAAACCGGGGCTTAGGCGTTCGGCGGCGGCGAATCAATGCGTGTCTCGTCTTTTGCAAGCATGTGGCCTTCTGGGTCAACATCGTAGACGATGATATTGCCAAAAGGCATCTCCAGGCTCTCGACCGCTTCGTCAGAGAGGTTCTCGATGTACTTCATAAGTGATCGGAGGGTGTTGCCGTGTGCCACCAGCAGTACGTTCTTACCGGCCATCAGCTGCGGCAAGACGGTCTCGACGTAAAACGGCACCGCTCGTTCGTACACATCCTTCAGTGTCTCACCCCCAGGCACGGGATGATTCCAGCCGCGGCGAATACCCGCGAACTCCTCATCGCCAACCAGTTTTTGCATGTCCCATTTATTCTTGCCGGTGTATTCACCGTAGTCACGCTCGTTGATCGCTGAGCGGCGTTCAACCGGCACATCGAATTGCTGCGAGGCGTTCAGCATGCCCTCGAGTGTTTCGAGCGTACGCACTTGCTCCGAGCAGTATGCTTGGGATAGTCGAATCTCGAGATCTTTGAGTGCCAGGCCGAGCAGCGATGCCTCGTGAAAGCCTTTTTCACTTAGGTGAACATCGGTCAGTCCGGTCCATTTGCCGGTTGCGTTCCACTCCGACTCGGCGTGGCGGGTAATGAGCAGTTTGCCAGGCGATGGCTTGGCGGCCTGGACGCGGTTCGGCACATCGTCATACCAGAAACGGATGATGTTCTGGCATGTCGTCGTATTGATGCGGTGGATAGCTTCGACTGTATTAAATGCATTGTGCGGCGTCAAAATAACGTTCGGCATTTTGTTGAGCGCCATCATGGCAACACTTTGTTCAGCAGTCATCGCCGGTAACGTATGACTACGTAGCAGCGCAACTTCTTCGTGCATATCAAACAGCTGTTCGCTCTCCAGCACATCCAGCGCTGCGCCGGCAAGAGTACCATTGTCCAGACTGGCAGCAAGCGCCTCGATATCCACCAGTTCGCCCCGTGCCGTGTTTACCAGGACGGCAGTCGGCTTCATCAGCGCAAGCCGGTCGGCGTTCAGGAGGTGTCTGTTGGCCGTGGTGAGTGGAGCATGAAGCGTCACAATATCACTCACCGCCAGTAGCTCATCCAGCGCAAGATATTCAAAGCCGTATTGCTTAGCAAGTTCGTCTTTGGCGTATGGGTCAAATGCCACCACGCGCATTTCAAAACCCTTGGCGATCTTAATAACGTGCTGACCGATATGCCCCGTGCCAATAATGCCAATTGTTTTCTCATGCAGATCGCTGCCCAAAAGCTCGGTGGCTTCGATTTCCCGGCTGAGGAACCCGAGGCTGGCAGGCAGCTTACGCATCAGGGCGAGTAGCAACGTAAAGGTGTACTCCGCCACCGTCGATTCGCCGTACGTCGGCACATTGACGACCGTTACACCGTGCTCAGCCGCGGCAGCCAGATCGATATTATTGAAGCCGGTCGAGCGACACGCAATGAGTTTGAGTTTGGGCAACTTCTCAATCATAGTGCGCGTCACCGTACTGCTGACGAAGACCGATATGACCTCTGCTTCGGGATCAAGATTAGCGTCACTAATCGTCTCGTCAATGTATTCCCAGTGGTGATCAGTGCCTTGCATGCCAGCATCAAGCTGCTGTTTGTCCAGCTCGGACGCGTCGTAAAAATAGATACGTGCCATTATGCTTTCAGTATGCCATAAGCGGAATGGAAAAGGAACGGAAGAATGTAGTATGCAGCAGGTAGTAATGAAAGTAAAAAGTAGAAAGGTGAAAGGAGAATGAAGACTGCAGCAGGTAGCATGTAGCATGGATAGGGGGCACAAAGAGCGATGTCTGGCCCTCTGGAGCCATTCCCGGACGAGACGTTGTGGCCATGCACAACAGATGCGAAAATGCGTGCTCAGTTAGTGTTTTCGCGTTGTGTCATGCCACAAGCGGATCGCCGAGAGGTCGGAAGCGGGGCCGAGGTTTTCTGCTTCTCTTTTGGCGGCCCAAAAGAGAAGTCGCTGTGCGGGCGCGAAAGCCCGCATTTGCGAGGATTTAATCAAGCAAAAGTAGGATATAGCCGGCTTCGCCGGCATTGAGAGAGGAGATGGGAAGATTTCTTTGGCTTAGCTCGGAATGACGGAGAGGAGAAGGAAGATCCTTCGGCTCGCACCACGCCCTCGCTCAGAATGGCGGAACAGGAACTGTGGCATAAACATTAGCATTGTGAGAATATGGAAGTATGAATATATCCTCAATCACCGCCAGGCAAATTTTAGACAGCCGGGGTAACCCGACTATAGAGGCCGACGTCATACTCGACAGCGGCGCCATGGGCCGTGCCGCAGTGCCATCTGGCGCTTCCACCGGCAGCCACGAGGCGCACGAACTACGCGACGGCGATAGTTCGCGTTATGGCGGTCAGTCTGTCGAGAAAGCAGTCGGTTTCGTGGGCGGCGAAATTCAGGCAGCACTCGCTGGCAAACCAGCCGATGACCAGTTTGCACTCGATCGGCTGATGATTGAGCTCGACGGCACCCCGAACAAATCTCGGCTGGGAGCCAATGCCATCCTGGCTGTTTCGCTTGCGGCTGCCCGGGCTGCCGCAGACGAACGCGGACTGCCACTCTACCGTCATCTCAACGACATTGCCGGGCAACCCACTATGAGTCTGCCGATGCCGATGATGAATATCGTCAACGGTGGCAAGCATGCCCTTGGCGGTGCTGACATCCAGGAGGGTATGATCATCCCGCTCGGAGCCCAGACCATTGCCGACGCTGTTCGCATGGGCAGCGAGATATTTCACACCCTCAAAGATTACTTAGCCAGCCGACAGGTATCGACGCAGGTCGGTGACGAGGGCGGCTTTGCCATCGCCGTACAGCGCAATACCGAGGTACTGGAGCTACTGAAGCTCGCCGTAGAGCGCGCCGGGTACATACCCGGCACCGATGTGGCGTTCGCGCTCGATGTCGCGGCTGCGGAACTCTATGTAGACGGTGCCTATCACCTGGCTCGCGAAAATTCACTCCTCAGCTCGCAGCAAATGATTGATTGGTACGCCGAGCTTACTGCCGCTTTTCCTGCCCTACTTTCCATCGAGGACGGACTCGGCGAAGACGATTGGACGAACTGGCAGGCCCTCACCAAGAAACTGCCACATGCTCAGCTCGTCGGCGACGATTTGCTCGTTACAAACGTCGAGCGGCTCAATAAAGCCATTGGGCTGAAAGCAGCTAACGCCATTCTTATCAAAGTCAACCAGATCGGCACGCTGACCGAAACCATCCAGACAATCAACCGCGCCCACGAGGCTGGCTGGCACACCATCATCTCCCACCGCAGCGGCGAGACCGAGGACACCTTCATCTCTCATCTAGCCGTTGGTACTGGCGCAGGGCAAATCAAAACCGGCTCGCTCAGCCGCACCGACCGCGTCGCGAAATATAACGAACTCCTGCGCATCGCCGAGCTTGACCCATCCCTCCCCCTCTCCCACCCGTTCTAGCTGGCAGATATAAAAAAGAAAACCTTCCATGTATTGAAAGGCTTTTGTGGTGAACTATCAAATATCGGATTGGAACCAACTCAAGAAGGAATTGGTCTCCTG
>CAYWOA010000019.1:0-9949 GCA_964459795.1 uncultured Candidatus Saccharibacteria bacterium
AATTCTTCAACGCTGAGATGTACATGGTGCCCGGCAATAATTTGTTCGTATGTTTCGGGCACTGGTTTACCGAGGCGCTGGCGAATGTAATGATCGCTTGCCAGATGCTCCAGCTTATGTCTGCTTAGAACCGTCTTATACCCCTCAAGGATAAGCTCTCGCGTGTCCAGCAGGGTGCCATCGGCATCAAATACAATCGCTTTTATCGTCTCGCTCATCGCTTCATCATACCTATCCGGCTGTGGAGACGCAACGGGTCGAGCCGCCAGATGGTTATCAAGCAGGGCGATGATTTCGTCAGTGCTGCCAGCAAGCATCAGGGCAGCCCGGAGTGCAGCTGCGCCGTCGAAGCACTGGATGTACACCTTGCAAAATTTATTGAGCGTCACGACTGGTCGCTCGCCGGCCTGCCACGTCGCGGCGAAGAGTTCTACGTGGCGTTTATAGAGGTCAATGCGTTGTTTCTTTGAGTACGACCCCCACTCTATAGGTCCGTCCTCTTGGAAAATAAACGGGTCGTGGAAAATGCCGCGGCCGATCATGATGCCGTCGAGCTGGTACTTTTGCGCCAGCTCCAGCCCCTGCACTCGGCTTTGTACGTCACCGTTACCAACAATGAGCGTTTGCACACCGGCTGCATCTCGCTTTTCGCGCACCTGGCCAATGAGACCCCAGTCCGCCGGTACTTTGCTCATCTGCTTGCGGGTGCGGCCATGCACCGTCAGCATATCGAGGCCAAACTGCAGCAGGAAATCGAACCACTCCATATCCACGGCACTAAAACCTACGCGAGTTTTAACACTGACCGGCAGGCGACCGGCCGCACCTGCCTGCGCAGCGCGGATGATCTCGCCGGCCAGTGGCCACGATTCGCGGCGGATGAGCGCCGAGCAGGCACCGTTTTTCACCTCGCTTTTGGCTGGGCAGCCCATATTGAGATCAATCCCCGCGAACCCGCACACACACCGACCGGCCTGTCCTCTGGCAGAGCCAGAAGCACTGCCGTTCTGCTTGGCGGTGACACTTTTTTCGGTTCCAGTACTCAGTTGCTGTACCTCTTGTACCGCTCCTTCCGTGCTTCGCCGAGAAAAAGCATCACCACTCAGGCTGTGATGCACGGGACAAAGCGGGAGACCAAGTTCTCTCTGAATTGTGCCAGAAGCAATTTGGTCTGCCACTGCTCGAAAATTATCGGGGTTCATACCCCACAGCTGAACCACGACCCTTCCCTCTTCGGCAGCGAAGCGAAGCTTTTTGAGTAAATGCTGCCGCCCGGCGCTCATCAGCCCGTCAACATTCACAAACTCGGTGAAAAACAGGTCCGGCGGCGCGCAGCTGGCCACTATTTGCCGAAATACCGTGTCGGTCACTTCATCCATCGGCGCCAACACAAAAAACGGCTTGGGTAACTTCCCTGTTTCCATTAGGTCATATTATACGTTAGGATTCCCGCTAATGCCGCGGCGTATGCGCTCGGCTCGAAGTAGCGCACGGCGCCTAGTTCTATCTTTAAGGTCAGGATTCTGCTTATGAATCTTTATATTCTGTTGGTGCCACAGGATACGTTCGAGGGCGCTTTGTATTTTAGCTATATCTCGTCTTTGCTCATCCGTCAGTTCGAGTGGCGGCACCGCATCGCTAATCTCACGCGTGATATCACGACCGGATTTTTCTGGGTACGAGCGGCCGCCTCGCCGGCTAGGTGGCTTCCGGTGTGGCTTGGAGCCCTTGACCCGCGGAAGCTCGGTGCTACCCGTGCCAGCTCCCTGGATAAGAAGGCCACTAGCCATATCGAGCTGACCTGTCTCTAGGAGTTTCCGGATACGTGGATCGCCGTCTAGTAGAGCTCGCTGTTTTGCTTCTTCTGTATCTCGATCCTCAAGAATCTCACGAAGTCGGGCGACACTGGACGGCTCAGTCGGTGGCGTCAGGCTCTCAGCCACCTTAGGCACAATGTCCTGACCGGGAATTGGTGGCTGCTCTGCTGCTGGCTGTTTTGGTATTGGGGACATAGCGTGTACATAGTAGCATATTTTGTCTATTTTTGCAATTTTTCAGCTACTAACGGTGGAGGTGTTTTGCCGGCGGTTGTCCCACCGACATAGCCTATTCCCAGCGGAACACGCGGAACGCGATAGTGTAAATGATAACTGTCCAGACCGCCATGATGGCCAGCTGCGGACCAAGATCGACCAGGCTTTTGCCTTCGGTCAGTATCATGCGGGCACCATCGATAACGGGTGTCAGTGGCATGTAGGCCGAGATACTCTGTAACCACTCCGGCATGAGAAAGCGCGGGAAAAACACGCCCGTCAGGAACATCATGGGAAAGACGATGATATTCCCCAGCGGCGCAACCTGGCGCTCGTTTTTGGCCCAACCGCCGAGCGCCAAACCGATACCCAGAATCATTACGATGCCAAATACCAAGAAAATCGCGAGCTGCAGCAAATTACCGACGACTTTCAGGTGGAAAAAGATAACTGCAGCCACAAACATGAGGGCTATAGACGACAGGCCCGTCACAGCATTGCTCATCATATTGGCCATAAAGTACTGCCACACCCGTAGCGGCGTCGTGTGCAAGCGGCGC
This sequence comes from uncultured Candidatus Saccharibacteria bacterium, assembly GCA_964459795.1. Taxonomy (GTDB): domain Bacteria; phylum Patescibacteriota; class Saccharimonadia; order Saccharimonadales; family UBA4665; genus JAGXIT01. The sequence continues at coordinate 2,594 of CAYWOA010000019.1, forward strand.
AAGATGCCCATTTTCTTCAGCTCGGGAAAGACGTTCATCGGCCCGAATATACCGGCGCCGAGGATAGCGAAACCCAAGAGACCGGTAAAGGTGTAGTCGAAGGCGGTGAGGCTCTGACTATTGAGCGCCTCGCCGCTGACGGTAAACGGTGCGCTGACACTGACGAACTGCTTATTGATGCCTTTGAGCGTGCCATCCAGTACGGTTACCAGCGTTTGACCGGCCTGCTCGTTATTGCGGCTGTAGTAGATAACGGCTTGGCCGGATGGGTAGGACTGCCCCTCTTTAGCCGTGCCAAAATCTTCGGGCAAGACGATGATGCCGTCTACCTGGCTGCGCTCCAGCTTCTGCTTGGCCTGGTCGATGGTCGTAGCCTCACTATCGACCTTGAAGGTGTCACTGGCCTGCAGCTTCTTGGCAAACTGGCCGGCAAAAGCGCTGTCGGATTTATTGATGAGGGCAACATTGAAGCTGACATTGCTATTGCCGCTATTGATGGCGCCGAACACAAACAAGAAGATGAGGGGGAAGAGGAAAGTGAAAAACAGCGCCAAGCGGTCGCGAAACAGCCGCCGGACATTAACGGTGAAAAATACCCAGACAGTGCGAAGTTTTTGGTGCAACGTCATGATTAGTCCCGTAACCCCTTGCCAGTAAAGTCGATGAAAACATCTTCGAGGTTAGCCTGCTCGACATGCTGTTCCTTTTTGAAGCCACGTCTGAGTAGCTCCTTGATGAGGTTTTTCGGCGTGCCTTCGGCGATGATTTTACCCTTATCCATGATGGCGATACGGTCACAGAGGATTTCGGCCTCGTCCATATAGTGCGTCGTGAGGATGACGCTGATGCCGCGGTCACGGACCTCCTCGATGAGACGCCAGAGATTGCGACGGGCTTGCGGATCCAGGCCGGTGGTCGGTTCGTCCAGGAAGAACACTTTGGGGTTATGCACCAGCGCCGCAACGATAGAGAAGCGCTGTTTCTGGCCGCCAGACAGACTCTCGATGTAGCTGTCGGCTTTATCACCGAGATTTACCTCATCGAGGAATGTTTTGGGGTCAACTTTTTCGCCGTACGCCGCGGCAAACATTTGGATAAGCTCTGTCAGCTTCGTTTTGTCCTGAAAACCAGGGGATTGTGGCTGCACACCAATAATGCCACGGATTTCATACGGGTTTGACGCTACATCTACACCATCGATGGTAGCGCTGCCGCCATCGATGGGGCGGAGCGTCTCAATCATTTCAAGCGTAGTGGTCTTGCCAGCGCCATTTGGTCCCAAGATACCGAAGATCTCACCACGCCGCACCTCGAAGCTGATGCCCTTTACGACTTCTTTGTCGTCGTAGCTTTTGCGCAGCTTCTTGACAGAGAGGATAACATCGCTCTTTTTTGCCATACGTTTCACGCTACCACGAATAGGTGCAAATAAAAAGCGTCCACCTGGAGGCGGACGCCCTCTAGCACAGTCTGACTAGCCGCGCTTGACGGTCAGGAAGCCGTTGCGTGGGTTCTCATTGACAACAAAGCCAGCTGGCAGCTCGCAAGCCTCTGGGCGAGAGTCCTTGCTGAAGTAGTAGATAGTCTGTACTTTGCCACCGCGCAGCGTAACTTGCTTTGAGTTTAGATGATAGGTAACACCCTTTGAATTCTTGTGCGTATATCCTGCCATGCGAATCTCCCCTCTTACACTTACATTAGTACCCCTAACATACCTCGGCCACAAATGCTTTGTCAACAGCTCCCATTGTGCCTTCACCTCTTGTAACTAAGCTCTTGCGTCGCCGCTATGTCTGTATTACACTTATGTTTGTAATCATATAAGTTGTAACAAAAGGTGGAAAAATGGATTTTCGACAATTAGGTTCGACCCCTGTTAGCAAGCCAGAAGTGGCACCTGCTGGCGCACCTGCGCCGCAGCACGCGCCAAAAAAGAAAGGTCTTTCAGACAAACTGCCGAAGTGGCTCAACGTACTGTATGTTGTAATATTGTTCGGCATAGCCACACTGCTCGTCCTCGTAATCATTTCGATTGCCCGGGGCGGTAGTGGCTCCAATGAGAATGCACTTGTCGACAGCTCAAAGTACCAAGCCGTGTTCCTCAATAACGGCCAGGTCTATTTCGGCAAGATTACTGATCTGAACAGTGAGTATGTCCGCATGTCAAGCGTCTACTACCTGACGCAGAACTCCAGCACATCAAGTAGCACAAGTAGCACCGGCAGCGACTACACACTTGTGAAACTCGGCTGTCAACAGATTCACTACCCGTACGATTCTATGGTTATCAGCCATTCGCAGGTAGCGTTCTGGGAGAACCTCAACAACGATGGTAAGGTCGTCCAGAGTATCAAGGAGTTCCAGAAGCAGAACCCGAACGGTCCGGATTGTTCCCAGGTGACCAATCAGACTCAGTCGAGCAGCAATAGCAGTACTCAGGGCAATAGTACCTCAACCCAAAGCAATAGCTCAAGTTCGAATAACTCGAGCTCCAATAACTAAAGCCTGAAGCGACGAAGGCTACAGCAAACAGCGGGCGGAAAAGCCCGCTGTTTTTATATGTTGCATAGTAGAAAATAGGACTAGTACATGGGAGTTGGGCTATGGGAAATGAATGAAATGCTATAAATGGAAAACGGTAAATGAAAAATACGCTACAAGTACCGCTTCATGACCCAACGGGATGCGGCCGATACAAGGAATACGATGAAGCAAAGCACTGCGAGAACCATCGTCCAGCCAGCCAGGTCGGGCGACCATTTGGCTGAGACGAAATCGAATTTATACAGTGTATCAGGGATATTGACAAGCTGGATACCGTGCGCTGCGGCGTACTCCTGAATACAGGTAATCGTCTGCTGAACGGTAGTGGTCTGCCCCTGTTGGTTACAGGCTTGCTGCGCCTGACCGTAGAGTGCGCTATTATTCTGGCCGAGGCTTTGCTGTTGAGCCGACTGGAGCCGCTCATAGGTGTATTTGAGCTGAATGGGTGGATGCACGGCGTTGGGGCCGGAGGCAAGGCTGGTATTCATGTGGCCATAAATGTAGGCACGCAGCTCGCGGAGTGCGCCCTCGACGTCACCACCATTCTTATCGGCAGTATAGACAGCGTCACGCAGGACAATCATGCGCTCGTTGTTATGGCGTAGTGCGACTAGGCAGATACTGCCGAAGATAATCGTCAGCGCCAGGAAATACCAAGGGTGAATGCGGCGAGCCCGCCGCCAGACATGATGAAGCTTACGTTTATCCATCTTGTTAATAATAATAGAAAAAACCAAGAGATGCGAGCCAGCCTCCTCCTTGCTCAAGGGCTGTCCTTGAGCAAGGAAGGGGTTGTGAATACTTGCGAGTTAGTAATCGATACCCGATACTTATATGTATGCATATATTCTTCTCGGGCATCGGGGGTACAGGCATCGGGCCGCTAGCGCTGGTTGCCAAGCAGGCTGGCTTCGTAGTCTCCGGCTCAGATAAACAAGAATCTGCCTATATCGACTACCTGCACGGCCACGGGGTGACGGATGTCTCGATCGGCCAGACCCGCGAGGCAATTGCGGCGATGCACGAACGCGTACCAATCGATTGGTACGTATATTCGTCTGCGGTGGCTATCGAGCAGCCAGACGCGCCGGAGTTTACCTTTTGCCGCGAGCGGGGCATCCGTATGAGCAAACGCGACGAGCTGCTCAACCACATCTTGACCGAAAAGCAGCTCAAACTCATCGCCGTCGCCGGTACACACGGCAAAACGACCACCACCGCCATGGCTATCTGGACGCTCCGGCAGCTCGGTGTGCCGATAGGATACATCCTGCCAGCCAAGAGCAGCTTTGCCGACATGGGCGCTCTGGAGCCGGGTGCCGAATACTTCGTGTACGAGTGTGATGAGTATGATCGTAATTTCCTGCACTATCGCCCTACCCTGAGCCTTATCACCGGTATAGACTGGGACCACCCGGACGTCTATCCAACCCGCGAAGAATACTACGAGGCATTCCGTGATTTCATCGCACAGAGCGATGCGGCCTACATCTGGCGAGCTGACGCCGAGAAGATCGGCGAGAGCGGCAGCGATACCGTCCGCGTACTGCAACCCGAGGTACATACCCAGCTGACGCTAGCCGGCGAGGTCAACCGCAAGGACGCCGCACTGGTGGCACAGAGTCTGGCGGCACTACTCGAAAGAGACGACGCCGTACCGTTATATGATAGCTTGAACCAGTTTCCGGGAGTTTCGCGGCGCTTCGAGCAGATCGCGCCCGGCCTGTACAGCGACTACGCCCATACACCAGAAAAGATCAGGGGGGCGTTGCAGCTCGGTCACGAGGTCGCTGGTGATAGTCTGGTGGTCGTCTACGAAGGTCTGCACAACACTCGACAGCATTTCATACGCAGCGAGCTGACACATCTGTTCGACAGCGCAAAACAGCTGTACATCGTCCCCAGCTACCTCGCGCGCGAGGACCCGTCACTCGAGCTACTCACACCCCAGAAACTGCGTGAGGGCCTTTCTGGGGCCACGCAGAGCAAATGCTGGCCTAGCACGCTCGATGCAGAGTTGGCAGCACATATCCGTCATCACTTGGACGAAGGCGATATCGTTCTCTGTTTGTCAGCCGGCGGCGGGGGCAGTTTAGACGAATGGGTCCGGCAAGAGTTCAGGCAATGAAGCTGCTGCAGCTCAATGTCTGGATGGGCCGTCTGACGCGGCAAATTCTGCCACTCATCGAGCGAGAGCGACCAGATATCATCACAGCGCAAGAATTATTCAGCTCGAAAGAAAAGATGCCCTTCCCAGACAGGACGTTCAACGTCCTTGAGCTCATGCAACAGGTGGGCAGATACGAGCACGTTTATTTCTCACCCATATGCGAGTTTGACTATTCGGGGATGACGATTGGGATGGGTAATGGCATATTCAGTAAGTACCCCTTGGAAAACATGAAAACGGTGTTCACAAACGGAGCATTTCAACCGAACGGCGATGCGTCCATCTTCGAAGCAAACTGCCGCAACGCGCAGATCGTCACTGTCAGATTACCCGGCGGCAGACAACTGCACCTGATCAACCATCATGGTTACTGGCAGCCAAACCCGGTCGGCAATGAGCAAACAGTCGCCAGCATGCAGAAGATAGTCAACGAAGTACGTATGCTGGAAGGACCGGTAGTACTGAGCGGCGACCTCAATATCGACCCGGGCACGCCCGCCATGCAACTATTTGATGGTCTTCTCGAAGATTTAACCACAAAATATGAGGTTACAAATACACTTAGCGCACTCGGCAAGCTCCAGGGTGTCGCGCCAGATCACATATTGGTCAGTCCACAGGTGCGGGTCCGTAACTTTCGCGTGCTCGACGACCTCGTGTCCGACCACTGCGCGCTCGTCGCCGAATTCGACATCCAACGCCTGTCTGAATAGTTTGGGAAACCAGGTTCACGCATTAATGCGTGGCGGCTATCAGTCATTTCGAGTCCATGATAAAAACAGGTATGTTCCGCGTGCTCGCTATTTATCACCTAAAAAGACCGGCCGATTCAGCCATAGGCACCACGCGACAAGACTGATTGCCTCTAGCGAAGTACGAAGAGAAAGATAGCGATAAGTACAACGAGAGCAATAAACCAGCCAAGCGTGCCGGCTGCTGTGGTGGGCGGAGATGTCAGGGACTGCAGAAGCGAGCGTTTTGCAGGCATCCGGGGCTGCTGGGGGGTAGCCGATGGGCCAGATGCGTGTGAGCTCCCGGATGCAAGCGGCCGAGGTGATGAGGTGGATGATGGAGGCGCATCATCAGGTAGCTGTTCGGCGACATCGACCACTGCTTTTGTTTTGTCGCCACTCAACGCTGCCGCGACGAGCGCAACCTCGCCAGCAGCTTCATCAAACTGCTGCTTGTGCTTTGGCTGGGTCTCGTGGGCGCGCTCTTTATAATACTCATGGCCGTACTTGATAGCCCCCTCCTGAACGGCGCGGCCATACTCATCAACTTCGATATTGTGCCAGGCGCTACGCTCGATATGATGCCCCGACTGAATTTCGAGCTGCTCTTGCTGTCGCTCGAGTTCAAATTGCTCGGCTTTTGTGAGCGCTGGCGACGTTTTTTCGCGTTCGGTGGCCGCTTTCCGCTTTTCTTCGGCTTCTCGCTGCGGCGCTGGGGTCACTTCGGGTTGCGCCGAGGAGCGAGATTGCTCGATGCTACGCCGCTGTTTTTCGGCAGCAGTTTTCCGCACTTTTTCGGCCTCGGTTTCCCTCATGTGATCCCACTCCATAGTTTCGACCTTTTTGGTCTGCTCTTTGCGCTCTTGCTCAAATCGTTTTTCCATACGCTTTTCACGGCGCCGGTGTCTGATGTGCTCAATCCCGCCACCAACGAGAAGACCAGCTAGTAGGCCGCGGCGACTGCCACGCTGAAATGCCTCCGATCGTTCGGCCTCGGTCACAAGTACCTCGCCTGACCGTGAGCCACCGGCCGGGCGAGGTGAAACATTTGGATTACTAGCTGTACCGCCAAACGGTGGCTGGTACCCGGCACCGGAAACGGCAGTTGTGCGGCGATGGTGTGGATACGCCGGCACGCCGACGGGTGGCACCGGAAATGTCGGTGTGGGTGGTGGGGTGGCGATCCCACCACGTCTGGAGCTGCTCGCAGTGGCGGTCGAGATCCCCGAACCACTGGATGATGCTGGCGGCGTCACTGGTGGCGGCGTCGTTTCTTCGTCTTCGTCAGGAGCACCTTCGGCTGCTTCGGTCAGCTCAATGTCGTCCTCGACTGCGGCTTCACTCTCCTCATCGGGGTCGGTGGCTTCGGCTTCGGCCGTCTGGGGTGACAGTTCCTCGGTGAGAGTACTGTCTTCAGCCGGCTCAGCGGCGGCAATTTCCAGCGCCTGATCGACGATCAGATCGTCGCGCTCAGGCGGAATTTCGGCCAGTTCGTCATGGAGCCGTATCTCACCCTCCTGAGCCAGTTGTGCGGCAACGCGCTGTTCATTGCCGGTCAGCGTTTCGCCGACGGGAACCGTAGGTTCAGATGCTTCGGCAGTTGAAACATTACTGGTCGATTCGGGCTTTTCCTCGGGTTTTTCCTCACTTTTGCCGCCCAGCAGTTTATCAACAAGCGATTTGGACTTTTCGGCTACTTGCTCTTTCTCTGTTTGTTTTTTTTCACCGGTAATGAAGCTACCGAGCTCTTTGGCTTTGGTCGCTCCGACTTTGGCTTTGCGGCGAGTTTTGGTGTCACTTGATTTTTCGGCGTCATCGTCCCCGCCACCATCCCCGGATGTTTCACTACTGATAAATGTATTGCGCGGAGTGTTTTCCATCTAGCAGTATTGTATAAGGTTTACCCTATTT
>CAYWOA010000019.1:10049-14641 GCA_964459795.1 uncultured Candidatus Saccharibacteria bacterium
TGGCCGGCGCCTCGCCGGGCAGATTGGCACTGGTCGTGAGGAGCGGGCCGGTGCGGCGAAGCATCTCTATCAGCCGGTCATCCTTCGGTATACGAACCGCGAGCGAATGCTTGCCAAGGTGCAAGTATTGTAGCTCGTCACCGCACGGGACGACAACGCTGAGCGGATTGGGCCAGAACTGCTGGACGGCGACAAGGTAGCGACGGGGGATGCCGAGCGCGGCCAATTGATCAACTGAGGCAGCGATGACTGTGCCGGGTTTGTCGGTGCGGTTTTTAAGTTCGTAGAGGCGTGCCGTAGCACCGCGATCCGCCGCTGAGCAGGCGAGTCCATAGACCGTATCGGTCGGCATGACACCGACCGCGCCACCCTTCAGCAGAGTGATGAGTTCGGAATCGGCCTGAATATTCGGCAGTACGTGCATGGTTAGCCTTTACTATAGGCAAAATATGCGAGAGCTGACAGCAGAGCAAAGACAATGACCGCGAATATAATAACGCCGATTGGTGCCGATCGCGGCGGCTTGGGCGGCGGGACTTGCTTGGCAGCATCTTTCGCTGGCTCAGGGACTGCGGTTGTTGCTGGCGCCGGTGTGGCAGGGAGCGATTCGGCTGCCGGTTCGGTCGGAACGGGAGACTGCTCTGCCTTGGGCGGGGGCATGACGTCCATCACCGGCTGGGGCACAGCGGCTTGGGCGGCGGGAGTATTTTCTGCCTCTGATTCCATGGCTTTATTGTACCACTAGTCGAGTGTGTAGACGCTGCCACAACGCACAATAAGCGTCTCGGCCACTAGGTCGTCAAGCACACCAGCAAGCCTTGGGTCGTCAATGAGTTTTGCCAGCCCTGTTGCGGTTATATCTCGGCTGGCGAGCTCACGCATGACGCGTCCGCGTATCTGCCGGCGCGAACCGGCGAAAGTTGACTGCCGCGTGTAGTGCCGACTCTGTGCCACATTACGCACCTCAGTCTTTAGCTGCGCCCCATAGTCCATCAGTGCCCAGTAAAATTCGCGGGGGTTCTCGTGGTCTATTGTCTGTTCAAGCAGCCCGCCAATAGCCGCGTCTGATACTTGCTCGACATCCTGAAAAAAGTGATGAAAATACACCGTCCGAATATTGGTCTCTACAAAAATAGCTGGTTGATTATACGCATAGGCCAGGATTGCACCGGCAGTGTTGACCCCGACGCCAGGGAGCTCCGTAAGCCTCTCGAGCGTCTGCGGAAATCCGCTCTGATCCTGCACCCAATGTGCCGCCAAGTGCAAAAACTTCGCTCGGCGGTTATAGCCCAAGCCTTGCCAGGCACGTAGCACCTCACCGAGCGGCGCCATCGACAGCGCTGCAGTAGAAGGAAACCGGGTGATGAAGTCAGTAAATTTTGGGATAACCCGCGTGACCTGGGTTTGCTGCAGCATGAGCTCACTGACGAGGATTTTGTATGGATCAAAGTGTCCATCTAGCTCCGGCGCACGCCACGGCAAATCGCGGCGGCCATACTTGCGATACTGCTCCCAGACTGTTTCGAGAAACTGGTGCTTATCACTATCAGTAATCGTCATGCCGACTATGATAGCATCCGGCAGTCATTTCAGCGGATGCCGCTGAGTGTCACATCGGATATTTTCTGTGGCTGACCGCCATTGACGCTCATGACATAGTCAGCTACCTCGGTCGCTCCAGCAATACGGTAGACGACATCGGTTTTATTCAGCCAATACACCACGGATTGCATATTCTTTTGTGATGTCAGCTCTGTCTCTTTACCGTCACCGAGGCTATATTTGGTCAATACCCCCTTATTGTCACGCACGTCGACCCAGGCGCTCGCTTTACCATCTGGGCTGTCGACGTAAAAACGCGACGCGTAGTCATTTGCAGGAGTTGATGTAATCGGGGCGGTCGCTCCGACGGTGTACTCATACCACTTGTCCGGTGTCTGGAATTTCATCGCGTCGTAGTCAGTGCGTATCAAAGACCAGATCGCAGTGCCGAAGAGCGTCTTCTTGCTCGTGCCGTCGATGTTTATCTTCACAAATGTCGCCTTGGCGGCTGGGTCGGTCGATGAAACAGTGTAGCACAGGCTGCCGCCAATCAACTGCTCACTGGTGAAATAGTTGGCACTAGCTAACTGGAAGCGTTTATTGGCGCCAAAATCGTAAGCGATAATCTTCTGTCGGTTCGGGTTCGCCGCGCTCGTACCGGCGACGGTCTGAACGTACACGAGGGTGTCGCCCTGCCAGCCGATCAGCGTAATATTCTCGGCATATTCAATATTGGTCGTATCGGCAGTCTTGGTGTCGACCATGGTGAGCGCTGTGAGTAGGTAACCATCATGATTACGCTTGTCGTCGCGTGTCGATGCCACCGCAACTCTCGTACCATCTGGGCTTGGCAGAGCGACGATAGCCTGTGTCTCCAATCCGGTGCCCGGCAATAAGACTTTGCGGTCTTTGCCGTCGATGTACATCTTGTACACATCGTATTTGCCGCTTTCCTTGCTCACAAATACCGCCGGGTTAGCTGGCACGAGTCGGCGCCGGATCGTCGTCGTTACGTCGCTTGGAGTCGATAGATTTTCCGTCCGATAGCCGTCTTTTTTGATGCGTATCGTGGCGTCGTCCGTACTACTTGGCTGAATGGTGATGACCGCCCTACCCTTGCTGTCGGATTTGGCCGTCGCCTCACCACTCGTCAGCTGGACGCCGCTCACCGGCTTGCCAGATAGGTAGTCAGTAAAGGTGTAGGACAGCTGAGCACCTGTCGGCTTCAGTGTGACCTCACCTAGGTCGACGATACGCAAGCCGAAACTCACCTCTTTGGTGTATGCTGCAAAGGCAACTTTGCTGATACGCACCTCTTGGTTACCGAGATGGATGTCTTTGAGGGTCGCGTGACCGTCAGCGTTGGTCTTCACGGTTTTACCGTCGGCGCTAACTACGGCATTTTCGAGTGGCAAATTTGTTGCCCCATCGAGCACATCGACCGTCAGGCTAGAGCGCACACCTACCACATTGAGGACTGCTGCCCGCACTGGAGCAACGAAAAACAGCACAACCAGGAGTACTGCGAGAACCGCAAGCGTCCCGTAGCGTTTTCGTGGGTTTGCCCACCAATTGAGCCAACCGTTCCTAAATCGCTCCCAAGGGGAAGATTTCATGACAACAGCGGCATCATCTGTGGCCTCTGGGAGTGCAGCATCCGAATCACTATGCACGATGTCATCGACTGCGGCATCGGTGGCAGGATCCTCGGGCACTTCCTCGGCTACGACCTCACCAGGTGACATTACTTCTGTAGTATCAGGCTGCGGAGTGTCAACCGCGGTTTCTGTGGGCTCAGCGGCAATTGATTCCTCGGGCATCGATTTTTCCGTAGCAACCTCTGGAACAATTTTCGCTTGCAGCGTACTCTCTGACGGTTCCGTTTCCGGCACTGACACCTGTGGCGATACCGGTTCTAGCGTGGGAGGCACATCGAGCGACTCGACACCAGGTGCTTGCGGCGGTCCCATTAGCTCCTGGACATGGCGCTCTGCCTGGGCTTCTTCGGGATCAAGTTGTGGTGTTTTTTTGGCCATGATGCTTATCCTTGCCCCTATTGTAGCAGAGAATGCTCTGTAGCCGCGCACGCGGCAGGCCGCCGAGACAGCACGGGACGCCTACTCACTAAAATCTCATTGAGCCATTAATCCAAGTCCACCAATACCCCTAGCCAGATTGCGTACAGCAATCTGTGCATTTTGAGAGTCTATTGCTCGCTTCTGCTCCTCTGTATAGGTGAATACCTCTGGTTTCACCCCAGCCCGTTCAAAAATGACCTTAAGTGCGTCTTTTACTGTTGGTTCAGGGATACCAAGTTTACTTGCCAAAACATCTCTGTATGCTCGCATTAGGCTAGCCTCAAGAGTAGATGATTGCTCGCTAGTGAGTAACTGCCCATTAGTCGAGGCGGTCAAGCACTGCTCCACGAGCTCGGTAGTGACTTCATCTAGTTCACCACCGAGATCACCTATGTGTGCTACTGTGCGGTCTATAAACTTTTTTGCTTGAAGTGGTTTTCTTGCTTCGTGTCTTGTGGAAATTTGCATGAGTGGACGGGAGAGTGCCTCATCGGGCAACATCAAACCAGTTATACTCTCAGGTGCAATCGAGGTTAGTCTTGCTTCATCAGTAAATCCACCGTGGTTACCTTGAGAATAAACTGGCTAGGCCTGCTGGATTGCAAGGCTAATACCATCTTGCAAGGTGTACGCATAAAAAGAGTTTGCTTCACGACCACTAGACCAAGCTTGATGGGGTGAAACAGATACGGAAACACTAAAATCTTGTTGGTTTTTTGCTGGCAATAAGCCGTTTTGCATAATTGCTTCTAGACCAGCAAAATCATAGCCACGTATTGCGTGCCAAACAGTGCTAGGGTCGGCAATAATTTCACCTGATGGCATAGGGCTTGCTAATTCGATGTCAAAATGCGTTTCAGTTTTAGCGAACATAACAGATTTAATATTAGCATAAAAATATTATTTTGTCAATACTTGCGTAATGACTCACCACCTTTGCAACATCTAAAAGTGGCTGTTCTACACTGTTAA
>CAYWOA010000020.1:0-13335 GCA_964459795.1 uncultured Candidatus Saccharibacteria bacterium
TGGATGAGATAGACAAGCGTGCAGAAAAACTCCGAGCCGGTGAAGATGAAGTAGAAACTCTTAAAAATGAAATCCGGGATATCCGCACCAAGCAGCAAGAAAAACTAGAAAAAATCGCCAAACTATCTAAGGCCGATGCCGCTGAAAAGCTCATGCAAATGACAGAGCGCGATGTAAAAAATGACCTCCTTGGCCTAGTTGCTAAATTGCAACATGAAGCGCAAGAAACAGCAGAAGAGCAAGCCGCTGTTCTGATTACAGCTGCCATGGAGCGCATGGCATCAGAAGTGACCGCAGAGCGCACGCTTACCAGTGTCAAGCTGGAGGACGAGGAAATGAAAGGCCGCATCATCGGTAAAGAAGGCCGCAATATTCAGTCCCTGCAGCGCGCCACCGGCGTAGACATTATGGTGGATGATACACCTGGCTACATTGTCCTGAGCTGCTTTGACCCCGTCCGCCGCGAAGTTGCACGGGTTGCTCTAGAAATGCTAATGAAAGACGGCCGCATTCACCCCGGCCGGATTGAAGAAGTCGTGGACAAAGCTCAAAAGCAGGTAGAAAAAGACGTAGTCCGCGCCGGTGAAGACGCCGCGCGTGAAGTTGGCGTCTTGGGCATTCCCAAAGAGCTGCTGCATATGCTGGGCGAACTTAAATACCGCACCAGCTACGGCCAAAACGTGCTCAAACACTCTACGGAAATGGCCCACATGGCCGGCATTATTGCAGAAGAAGTTGGCGCCGATGTAAAAATCACCAAATACGCCACCCTTATGCACGACCTTGGCAAAGCCCTGACTCACAAAATGGAAGGTAAACACCACCACATTAGCGGCGAGATGCTGCGCAAGTACGGTGCGCCAGAAGCTGTGGCGCTAGCTGCTGAACAGCACCACGATGATATGGAAACTACATCAGTAGAAGCAGTTATTGTGCGTGTTTGTGACGCCATTAGCGCCGCCCGCCCTGGTGCCCGCAACATCTCTGCAGAGAACTTTGGCGAGCGCATGCGCGAGCTAGAAAACGTCGCCAATGGCTTCCCAGGCATAGAAAAATCCTACGCCATTAGCGCGGGCCGCGAAGTCCGCGTCTTTGTTAAGCCCGCGCAGGTAGACGACCTGTCTGCGCTGCGCCTAGCTCGCGACATCGCCAACAAGATTGAGGCCAGCATGCAGTATCCGGGCACCATTAAGGTGAATGTGATTCGCGAGACTCGTGCGATCGAGTTTGCTAAGTAATCCGCGTCTTTACTCCAAATAAGCCCAAGCGCTATACTAGGGATATAACTAGGAGGGTCCATGGATAATCAACCAAATGGCTCTGTTGGCTCCGCGCCGCAGTCACAAGAACCAGTCGTGCAGTCCGCGCCAGTGCAGACGCAGCAACCAATGCCGCAACAAATGGCAAGTCCTGCGTCAACATCTGGCGGCAGCAAAGCCATGTACATTGTAGGTGGGATAGTTGCAGCCGTCTTATTGGTGTTGGGCAGTCTATTTTTTATGGCAATGCCAGCTCTTCAGGCTACGGCAAAGGCAGACAAGTTTATGCAAGCCGTGAAAGCTAACGATGAAAAGACAATGCAAGAGCTATCGGGCTCGGGCCGCGATGGCGTTACGGACAAGCTCAATACTGCCTTGAAAACAGGTAGCTATAAACACACCGATACTAAGAAAAAAGATGGGTCATTTGTAGTAAGCTTCGATGTTAGCGGCGCACCGTCCGTAAAAGATGCCGTTGTTGTTGTAGAAAAAAGTATGATATCTAAACTGCTAATCAATACCAAGGGTGCTGCCACAACCACAGAACCAGCGGCCACAACAAGTGCGCCGGCAACCGCAGCAGCAGGATGTTTAACGGTTGCAGACCTTAAGGCTGCTGACGTCACGAATATTGATTCGTTATCTATAGCCCAAGATTTGGCCAGTTTCTATTTTAAGGCAGACTCAACAGAATACGACTCAAGCTATTCCAATGATTTTAGCCTTAGAGATATTGCAAAAACATTTGAGTCTATTAAGAGCAAAACATTTACGTTAACCGTGCGCGGGTCTGTTAATGACCAAAACGCAAGCGCAGCAAATGACAAGCTAGCCAACGATCGAGCTGCCAAGGTTAAGGCTGACCTAGTAGCAAAGGGTGTAAGTGCTGATCGCATCACAATTGAGACTCCTGACCGCGGCAGCATTAGTACCGACCCAGTCACGTACCGCACTGTAGTGGTTAAGGTCGCAGTGCCGACTAATTGCGCTGGCGATGCCGCAAGCTCAGCTGGTCGTTAGAATAAAAAATCAGAGCAAAGGCTGGCTTTTTGCCAGTCTTTGCCGTATAATTGGCCTCTGTAACCCCCTGGGGCAGACCGGGGTGTAGCGCAGCTTGGTAGCGCGCAGCGTTCGGGACGCTGAGGTCGCTGGTTCAAATCCAGTCACCCCGACCAGTTTAGGCAAAGACTACGTCAATCAATACTCATGGCCATAAAATACGCAGACGGCAAAACGACCATCCGGGCACGCAATAAGGTGCTGGTAGCGGTGTGTGTTGGCATATTGGCCGGCGTCATCGCCGCCGCACTAGGTGAGTGGCAAGTCACGCTGCTCGCCGCGTGGGATGCCGGCGCACTGGCGTACGTACTATGGACCTTTGCTATTGTCTGGGCGATGAGCGGCCAGATGACGAGCGAACACGCGGTCCGCGAGGACCCCTCGAGGAGAACTGCCCACATCGTGGTATTGACGGCCAGTATCGGCAGCCTCGCAGCCGTTGGCGTCATGCTGGCCGAAGCGCATGGGAGCAGTGGGGTAAGGCAGTTTACCGGTATCGTCTTTTCCATCCTGAGCGTAGTCATTTCGTGGCTGACTATCCACACGCTTTTCATGCTGCGTTATGCGGAGCTGTACTACACCAAGCCGGTTGGCGGCATCGACTTCCTCGAGACAAAGCAGCCAAACTACCGTGACTTCGCATATCTTGCGTTCACCATGGGCATGACATTTCAGGTGTCGGACACCAGTCTTCGTACCACGAGGATCCGCAAAGTGGCCCTCGGTCACGCCATGCTTTCATATGTTTTTGGTACCGTCATTGTCGCAGCGACAATCAATCTCGTGGCCGGGCTCGGCAGCTGACGCGGCGTTGGTTGGCATCCGCACTGGAGCAGGCGTACAATAACGGTAATGGAACTAACAAAAATTGTCCTCACCATTGCGGTCGTACTGGGCATATTATTCATCGCTGAACTGGGTTGGCGTCACTACTGGCTTCGCGGCGAGACAGGGCGTAAGTTCGTTCACATCGTGGTCGGTACCTTCGTGGCCTTTTGGCCGTATTTTCTCGATTGGACAAGCATTCGGCTACTCAGTCTGGCCTTTTTCCTGGTGGTACTCGTATCGATGCAGCTTGGCGTCTTCCGGGCAATCAATAGCATCCAGCGGCCGACATACGGCGAGGTGTTTTTTGCGCTCAGCGTTGGTTTGCTGACGCTGACCACGACCTCGAAGGGCATTTATGCAGCGGCAATTTTACAAATGGCACTGGCCGATGGCTTCGCGGCAATCGTTGGTGTGCGCTACGGTACACAAAACAAATATCATTTGCTCGGGCGTGCCAAAAGCATTATTGGCAGCCTCACATTCTTTGTGATCTCCCTAGCCCTGTTTATCGGATACAGTCATTTCTCGGATAACGGCCTGGCTTGGCAGTACGTCATCATTGGCTCCATCGGCGCAACTCTGCTCGAAAATGTCGCAGTATTTGGGCTCGACAACCTACTGGTGCCACTGGCAGTCGGCCTCTTTCTGCAGACGCTTGCTGGCTAGTCCAAAGCGTAAGCATTGTAACGTGTCTATTTATATGGCAAAACATGTTTTTGTAAGATACATCACAGTGTTTTCTCAGAAAATGGCGTATGACAGAAGAGGACATAATTATAAGGTTTGGGAAAATAGATAACACTTATGCTTTGAGCAGCATGGCCCGGGGCGTATAGTACTGTCGTATAAAGGGTGGCTAAACCGTCAGGTAATCGTACGAGGAGGTTGTACGGATGAGGTTACGTCACACCAGTAAGGCTAGTAAACAGTGGTCGTCGAGAGTGAAGAATGGGCTGGCTGCTCTTCTATTTCTGGCTGCCTATACCATGGGCGTTGCCGCGCCGTTTATGCCCGCAGCACAGGCGTCCGCTGCTGACACCGGTTGGTATACACCGACTGCCACCCACGCCCCAAATAATTGGGATGTAAGCACGGTTACAAACGCACAAACCAGTGACGATACATATATAAGTGAAGCGGGTGGCCAAGAGCAGGGCTACAGTTTCAACCTTCCTGCCATAAGCGCCTCTGCTACGATTAATGGCATCGAAGTCTCCGCTGAAGCCAAATCAACGGATAGTAGCGGCTGCCGACTGGGTGTTTCATTGTCATGGAACGGTGGCACAGACTATACTACTTCAACGCAGTATGAAGACCTGACAGGCAGTGATGCTAGTTTGAGCTACGGAGGAGCCAGTGACATATGGAGCCACACGTGGTCTGCTTCGCAGTTCAGCGCCGCAAACTTCGTTGTCAAAGTCGAAGATAAAGACCCAGGCGGCGGCTGCGATAATGACGCAACTACCTCTGTGGACGTGCTGAGCGTTAAGGTCTATTACACGGTACCAGTCACGCCTGCTGCAAACCCAACTCTGGCGCAGGCTTGCGGTCTAGATATTGCCCTCGTGATTGATAATTCCAACAGCATCGACGGCAGTGAGATGACGAGTATGAAGACGGCGCTCAAAGGCTTTACGAATGCACTTGATGGTACGCCGACGCAGTTCTCAGTGACACGTTTCGGTACAAATGCAACGGTCGTATCGAGCTTTACAAGTAACGTAGCGACGACAAATGCCGCTATCGACGCTGTATCCACTGGCGGCGGCGGTACCAACTGGGAAGATGGTCTCCTCAAGGCCTATGGCACATTTGACCCGCGTACTGACAAGCCAAATCTCGTTATCTTTGCGTCTGATGGTAACCCGACCTATCACATCGGTGGTGGTAGCGGTAGCTCGACATCGCAGGCTGATATCGATGCTGCGGTCACCCAGGCGAATGTTATCAAAAATGCGGGCATACGTATGCTCGCGCTCGGTATTGGCAATGACCTGTCTATCACGAATCTCGAGCAGATTTCTGGCCCAAATGTCGATACAGGAGATGTACTGACCTCAGACGTCATCAGTAGTGACTTTTCGACGCTTGCAGCAGATCTCAAAGAATTTGCCACGCAAACCTGCGGCGGGACTATCACGACCAATAAACTTATCGATGCCGATGGTAACCTTGCGACCACAGGCGATCGTACGGCTGCAAGCGGCTGGACATTTGACGTGAACGGCCAGCCATCTGACCCGGCCGCAACCACCACCGATACTAGTGGTCTAACGCCAGCCGTAGATGTTAATCCTGGCACGTATAGTGTCAATGAGACTCAACAGTCCGCCTACAAGCTCATGTCTGCCAGTTGTACGGGGGCTACGGCTAATGGTAGCCAGCAGGGCGATGCCGTGACCGGCCTTCAGGTTAGCGCTAATGATATCGTCAGTTGTACGTTCATAAATACACCGAAGCGAGGACATCTGACTGTTCACAAGGTCACGAATCCGGCGAACGATACATCGACGTTCTCAGTTACGGCGAGTGGCAGTGGAGCTATTACGGGCGATGCGACACGCAATATCACGACAGCGGCCGATGTCACCTACGAAGTTGTCTATGGCACCTACAGCGTGGCAGAGGCGGCGGCAACTGGTTGGACGCAGACCGGCAATACCTGTACGAACGTGGTGGTGAACGATGCGAACCCGAATCCGACCTGCAGCATTACCAATACCAAGCTCGCGACGCTCAAAATTGTCAAAGACGCTGTGCCAAATGATGCTCAAGACTTTAGCTTCACGACTACCGGCAATGGCCTCAGTAGCTTCAGCCTCGATGACGATAGCGATGCGACACTCTCGAACAACAAAGTGTTCAGTAATCTCGCACCGGGTAACTATACTGTCACCGAGCAGTCAACCCCGGGCTGGCAGCTTACCGGCCTGAGCTGCGACACCAATAACTACACAACAAATAGTGCACAGCTGAGCGTGGCTCTGACTGCCGGTCAGACGACAACCTGCACCTATGCAAATACGAAACTCGGTTCATTCAGCGGTACGAAATATGAAGTCAACGCCAATAGTACCATTGTCACACCGGCAGCCGGCTGGGTTATCGAACTTTTCAATAACGGCGTGAGTACCGGTCTAATACAAACGACCGGAGCCGATGGGAGCTACTCGTTCGGCAACTTGCTTCCCGGCAATTACAGCGTTGTAGAGACGCTCAAGGGCGGCTGGACACAGATATACAGCCCGCTCAGTCCAGTTAACCTTACCGCGGGCACAGCTGTGACCGGCCAGAATTTCGGTAACTTTAAAAATGGCAGCATTAGCGGATACAAATTCAACGATCATAATGGCAATGGCGCTGAAGACAGTGGTGATGAACACCTCAGCGGCTGGACAATCACACTATACGATGCCAATAAACAGATTGTCGCTAAGCCCGGCCTGGTGAATCCTGTCACCACGAACGCACAGGGCGATTACAGCTTCTCAAATATAGCCCCCGGAACTTACTGGGTCTGTGAAACCGGCCAAACCGGCTGGGTGCAGACATACCCTGCGGCAAACGCCTGCGCACAGGTTGTTATAGCTACGTCGGGCCAAACGACGAGCGGGGTAAAGTTTGGCAATCAGGGCCAGGGTTCGGTTACAGTAAAGAAAAATGTCGATAGTAACGGCGACGGCGTGGTTGACTATAGTAACGTCGGTAACTGGCAGTGGGATATGGGTGGCAGCGCTTACGCGACCGGTACGACTCAAAGCGTCGTGGCCGGTAATTACACCCTGACCGAGCATCAGCAAACCGACTATCATTTTTCTGCTGTTAGCTGTACTGACAACGGGCAAACCTTCACTGTCACTCAGGCCCCGGCTATTACGGTACCGGTTGCGCCGGGACATGCGATCGTCTGTACATTCACGAACACCCGCGATACCGGGACGCTGATAGTCAAAAAACACGTTGCGAATGATAATGGCGGCACCAAAACGGCTGGCGACTTCACCGTTCACGTCAAGCAGGGCAGTGCGGATATTGCCGGTAGCCCGAGTGCTGGCTCCGAAACGGGGACAAGCTATGTGCTGCAGACGGGCGCCTACACCGTCAGCGAGGCCTCTCCTTTGCCAAGCGGCTATACTCAGACGAACATTGTTTGCGCCGGCCAGACAACTGGCACGGTGAATGTAGTGAATGGCCAAACAGTTACATGTACGATCACAAACGCTGATGTCGCACCGCAATTGAAAGTCGTCAAGCACGTGGTTAATGACGGGACAAATCTGACCAAGACTGCTGCTGACTTCACGATGAATGTGACGGCTACAAATCCAAGCAAAACCTCATTCGCCGGCTCCGAAAGTGGTACGCTGGTATCACTCGATGCCGGTAGCTACAGCGTAAGCGAGAATGCAGATGCAGCCTACCAGGTAAGCTACTCACCGGACTGCACCGGTACTGCTGCCGTCGGTGATCCGGGCAAGACGTGCACCGTTACCAATACCGCCATCCTAAAACCGGCTATACATGTCGTCAAATCCGGTCCGGCTACTGCGCACGAAGGCGACACCGTGGCCTACATCTTCACTGTGACTAATCCCGGGAATGCCCCCCTGAGCGGCTTGACTGTCAGCGACAGCGTGGCCGGTAGTGGCGCAACCCTTCAGGTAGGCGATACAAACAACAATAGTAAGCTCGATCCGGGTGAAACATGGATCTACAAGCTCACATACGCAATCCCATCACCGCAATTGGCCAATGTCGACAATACCGTGAAGGTCTGCGGCAAAGATATGGCGCAGACTTCAGTCTGCGACACCGATAACCATACGCTCGATGTGCTGCACCCCTCAATTTCTGTCAAAAAGAGCGGGCCGCTCTATGGCTACGAGGGCCAGATCATCGGCTATACGTTCGTCGTTACAAACTCCGGTGATGCAGCACTGCATAATGTGGGGATCAGTGACGATATTGCTATCGGCGAGCAGTGTGACGATACCTCGCTCGAACCCGGTACTTCTACCACCTGCACCGCTCACTACCTTATCCCGGTTCCGACCATCAGTGATGTTGTGAACCACGTCGTTGCCTCGGGTACTGACTCATTGGGCAAGACTGTGACGGGGACTGACCAGCACACACTCGATGTCATCCATCCGGCTATCAACGTTGTCAAGACAGGTCCGGCTACCGCGCACGAAGGCGACACCGTGGCCTACACGTTCACGGTGACGAACCCGGGTGATACACCGCTTAGCACGGTAACAGTCACGGATGATGTCGCCGGTAATGCCGTGTATGTATCTGGCGATACGAATGGCAATAATAAGCTCGAACCGGGTGAGATGTGGATCTTCACAAAAACGTACCTCGTGCCAGCTCATCAAGTCGCTGATGTCGTAAACACGGCGACAGCTTGCGGCTATGACCCTCTCCAGGCCGCCGCGGACAAGGGTAAAATGACGTGCGATACCGACCAACACACACTTGATGTCATCCACCCATTGATTCACGTCTCCAAATCCGGCCCGGACGCAGCCTATGAGGGCGACGATGTAACCTACAGCTTTACCGTTACGAACACAGGCGACACGCCGCTCAGCATGATGACCGTCAGCGATAATATTGCCGGTAACGCAGCTTACCAATCTGGCGATACGAATGGGAACAATCAGCTCGATACAACTGAAACATGGCTCTATACTGCGCACTACAGTGTGCCGGCAGGCTCGGATAGCAGCATTACCAACACCGTGACGGTCTGCGCAGCAGATATGCTGAAAGGTGAGGCTTGCGGTACCGATCAGCACACAATGCATGTGTACCATCCGACTATCACGGTAACAAAGAAGCTGTACACATCAGCGGCAGACGTCGGCCAGTTCAACTTGCAGATCGACGGCCACACCTACGTAACCGGCGGCGACGGGGCCACAACTGGCGTCATACTCGTGAAACCGGGCGATCATACCGTGGCAGAAACGGCGGCTGAGGGTACCGATTTGAACCACTACGATAGCGAAATAAATTGCCAAATTGGTGATGCATCTGTGCATGGTTACGGCACGAGTCTCACGGGCGTGGCGGTAACTGGTGATGAGCATGCTGATTGCACCATATACAACACACGCAAAGCGCATCTCATTGTCAATAAAAACGCCGTGCCAAACGATGCACAGGACTTTGACTTTACTGTGGCGCCTGTCAATGTCAATGAAGAGGGTAACGCTATCGAACGGCCGGCGATTGCACTCGATGAGCTTTCGCAAGTAAATCAGTTCCCGCTTGATGACGACAGCGACCAAACGCTTTCAAACAGCAAGACGCTCGAACTGAGCAGCGGTTGGTACAGCGTGGATGAGGCGCCGGTAAGCGGTTGGGATATTACTGGTGTTGATTGCGGCGACAATAATTGGTACGTCGATAAAGAAACGGGCGTGCTGTATGTCAAGCTTGGCGTCGGTGCCGAGGTCTCCTGCACCTTCACGAATACGAAGCGTGCCGTGGTGGCTATCGTGGAAGATGCACAGCCAGACTCCGGTCAGCCGTTTAGCTTTGTAACCAATCTCGCCGGTGATGGCACCACGTTTAGTCTCACCGATGATGCAGTTAATCCGAGTCTTGTGTCTCAGACGTTTGGCGGTATTGTAGCCGGTACGTACACCGTGACGCAGGATGCGGTGAGCGGCTGGAGCCTGCATGATATTAGCTGCACCGGTGCCGAAGTAACTCGCTTGGGCAGCATAATTACCATTACCGTGCTACCGGGTGCAAATGTGCGCTGTACGTTCGTGAACCAGAAGAACGTTGCGCCACAGGTACTGGGTGCAAGTACGCTCGAAGACACAGGAAATCCTTTTGGCTTGCCACTCATGCTGAGTAGCGGTCTGCTGGGGTTGTCCCTCCTGACCATCTTGCAACAGGATAGTCGCCGCGGGCGTGGACTGCTTGATCGCTTTGTTCGGGCGCTGCGCCAGCCATTTACGCTGCCAACCGCTTAAAAAGCAAAAGGTCCCGCAGCGCACACCATTCTGCAGCATGTGCTGGAGCAGACATAAAGCTCCAGCCAGGCGGTCGAGCCTTTGCCTACAATGTGTCCATGTATCTGCCAAAAGTCCTTATTACCATGACTATGATATTGTCGCTGCCGCAAATGTCTGGCTATAGTAATAAATCTCACAGTCTTTTCTCAGTAAAGGGCGTATTACAAGAGAGGAACAAATACACATGAGGGGAGAAAGTGTGCGCTTTAAGGCGCCACTGCTATATCTATTATTTTTAGGTAACGGGGCAATACCCCAAAGGAGGCAATAATAATGCTGAAACGTATAAAATATTGGTCACCGAAGGTGAAAAACGCACTTGTTGCGCTCGCATTCATGGCCGCCTATGTGGTGAGTGCCGCCGCTCCGTTTGCGAGTGCAACGACGGCGTACGCAGACCCAGGCGGTGGTCAGCAGGGGCAGCAAGGTGGCCAGGGTCAAGCAGGCAACCAAGGCACTCAAGGTCAGCAAGGCGCAGGCCAGACCGGCAGTCAAGATCAAAGTCTGCAAAATCAGCAACAAGGTGGTCAAGGCCAACAGGGTCAACAGAACCAACAGCCGGGTGGTTCCGGTAACCAGGAGCAGGGTGCACCCGGTAGCCAAGGCACTCAAGGTCAGCAAGGCGCAGGCCAGGACCAGCCTGGAAAAGGTGACGGCGGTGGCCAAGAAGGCTCTAAGCCAAGCGAGCTCGGTTCAAACGGCTTGAGCGGTTCTGGCGGCGTCACCGAGGTCCGCGAGATATCCGTTCAAATGCCCTCATGGCAAGACAAGTGCGGCTACGACGAAGATACGTATACGATACCGTTTGTAGCTGGCGTCAATTTCTCTGTAGGCGGTAAAATGGTGACGCCCGGTGTCTACCATACCGACGGCATGGAAGACCTGGATGTTGTTGCGATGCCAGGGTCGGGCTTTAAGTTTGCGGGCAATAACGTGCAGCACTGGTCATTCCATTTCGGCAAAGAGCGCTGCCTGACGCCGGTTGTGCCCGTGGAGCCGACCAAGAGCGACAAGTGCGGTACGAAGAACGACACATACACCATTCCGGATGTCGAAGGTCTGAAATATTTTGTCAACGGAAATTACACACCCGCCGGCACCTATTCGACCAATGGTAAAAAGATGTTTCACGTCACCGTCAAAGCCGAGCGCGGCTACAAGATTGTCGATGAAGGTAAATATTGTTGGGACTTGTGCTTCAAAGATGATTGGTGCATGACCAAACCGGTAAAGCCATCTGCACCGGAAGTCGTTTGTGGAGCGAATAATGATGTCTTCACCGCGCCTGAAGTCGAGGGCGTGAGCTATGTAACCGAAGGCTGGCAAAATAATAAACTAAAGGTGGTTGCCGTACCTGAGTATGGTTACTACTTCCAGAAGGGAGCCCACACTAAGTGGCACTTCACCGATGCGGCCACACCATGCCCGGTAGCGGTTACCGTGCCTGATGACCCAACGCCTGTTTGTGGGCCCAATAACGACACGGTTGTGCTGCCCGAGGTTGAACATGTGACCTACACCCAGACCGGGTGGTCTGACGGCAAAAACACCGTCACTGCAACAGTCGAAGATGGCTTCTACATTGCCGGCACGAATATGGCGATGAGCCAAAGCTGGACATACACCGATACAGCAACTGCCTGCCCGCAAGTACTTGGTGCGACGACGAGTACGCCGCAGCTTGAGAACACCGGCGCAACGCTCACTTTGCCAATGCTGCTGAGCACTGGTCTGCTGGGTGTGTCTATCCTGGCTTTCCTGCAGAATGATAGCAGCGGCACCAAAATAGCTCGCCTGCGCAAAGCATTCACTGGTAGCCTCGGCCGTTTGTGGTCGCAGCCATTCACGCTGCCTGTCTGATAGCCTGATAAGGCGTAAGTGAATAGTAAAAGACCCGGGTTTATTACCAGGGTCTTTTACCTATGGGGCGAATGATGGGACTTGAACCCACGGCCTTCTGTGCCACAAACAGACGCTCTAACCAACTGAGCTACATCCGCCATAGTTAAATTGTAAACTTTGATCTCGCTCAGTTGGTTAGAGCGTCTCCAGACGCGATTTATTTGCGCTCACGGCTGCCCAACTGAGCTACATCCGCCATAATCCGCTGCAACTTACCAAAATTCCAATCCAAGAATCCGCCAGGCGGCGGAGACTGAATGGAATTTTGAAAGGAAGGGTATAACGATAAGTCGTAGCTTTTGCCATGTATATGGCAAAATGAGACGATTGTGTAGACCCTGACGCAACAGAGGTGATTATACGGCAATATGTGCTAAAATTCAACGTTTGTTAGGTGTGAACACTTCACGGCGTTTGTAGAGCTCGTAGGCTCGTTCATCGGCAGGAAGCGGTGGTCTTGGTTCGATAGCGCGCGGCCAAAGCCGATACACGCGGACAGAATTGAGCTCAATAGCATAAATAAACACCTGCGCTTGCAAATACAGCCAGAAAAGCATGGCCAGCACGATAGCAAACTGCGCATTGAGGCCCGTTTGGCTGCGTAACTGATGGCCAACCACGTAGCCGCCAATCGCTTGCAACACAACCAGCCCGATTGCCGCAAAAATGGCACCAGGAATGCTTGCGAGCGGCCGCTTTCGAGCTGAAGACCCGAAGGTAAATATCCCCCAAAAAACCAAAAACAGCACTGCAAAGCTCATAAACGCCAGGAGAATACGCAGCGGCCACGGATGGCTCGCGGCAGCGGCGTAACCACTGAGGGACGCGGCAAGGATAAGACCCATGCCGCCCCAAAAAATGATGCTGAAGCCGCGTAGCAATGACCAAGGGAAGCCAGCGCGCTTAGGCCTCGAGACAGCCCAAATGTGGTTCTGGGCATGCTGGATAACCAGGGCAACGCCGCGGGCGCCATACAGGGTGATAAGCAGCGCGACCACCAGTGCGATGCCTGATTTGCTCGGCGTGTTGATACTTTCGGCTAGGTTATGGCCGATAGCCGGAAAGTAGCTAGTCGCGCTGTCCAAAAACTGGTCGCGCAGCTCGGGGTTGCCCTGTGCCACTATCTGGATAGCAGAGGCTGCAACGATGAGGAGTGGGAAGAGGGAGATAAATCCGTAGTACGCCAGCAGCGCCGACAAATACCCGGGTTGGTCATCGCCGTACGTTTCTACAACCGCATAGCAAAACCC
>CAYWOA010000020.1:13345-13732 GCA_964459795.1 uncultured Candidatus Saccharibacteria bacterium
ACCCAGTAAATACATGCCGCTGCTGCCATAAATCGAGTCTATGCACCATCCGCTTAAATCTGTTCCGCTGTTTGTCCGTAGCCATATATACCAGCCTACCGCCTCAGGCGCGAATATCCAAGTAATCAAATCCATAGTTCTCTGAGATGCTCGAGCCTGCAATCAACACCGCAACGAGGCGAAAGCCGAGCTTTAGGGAGAGGAGAGGCAAATTTGGATTGATTCCAAATTGCCGAGGAGGGAACTCCCTCCTGGGTACTCAGAGCTCAGCCCTCTGTCGTACTCGGACCCACACTAACACCGCAACGAGGCGAAAACCGAGCTTTAGGGATAGGAGAGGCAAATTTGGATTGATTCCAAATTGCCGAGGAGGGAACTCCCTCCTGG
>CAYWOA010000021.1:0-13497 GCA_964459795.1 uncultured Candidatus Saccharibacteria bacterium
AATAGCAGATGAGTCGTTCACTGAAGAAAGGGCCATTTATCGATCCGAAGCTCGCGAAGAAAGTCGCCGGCCAAGGCCCAGAGGATCGCACCATTATCAAGACGTGGGCGCGCGGCAGTACCATCGCGCCGGAGTTCGTCGGTAAGACTTTCGCCGTGCATAACGGCAAGGTGCATGTACCTGTTTTTGTGACCGAAAACATGGTCGGTCACAAACTCGGTGAATTCAGCCCGACTCGGAAATTCCGATCACACGGCGGGAAGCTGGCGAAGGGGAAATAAGCTATGGCAGTAAAAGCAGAATCCAAAGGTGTTCGCATGAGCCCACGCAAGGTATCTGAGGTGGCAGCGCTTGTTCGTGGCCGCAGCGTGGCCGATGCGGTCGTCATCCTCGAACATACCCCGCGCCGCGCCGCTCAGCCGGTGCTCAAGACCATCAAGAGCGCCCAGGCAAATGCTGCGCATAATCATAGCTACAAAGCCGAGACGCTTCGCATCGTCGAAATTACCGTCAATCATGGTCCGCGCATGAAGCGCTACCGTCCCGCAGCCATGGGCCGCGCTCTTCCGTATATGAAACGCTCATCACACATTCGTGTGCTTGTAGACGGCGAACAGCGTCCTGCCAAGAAACCAACCGCCGCTAAGGCAGATAAGAAGGAGGCATAAGATGGGTCAGAAGGTTAACCCAATTTCCATGCGCCTGCAGGCCAATAAGGACTGGCGGAGTAAGTGGTTCGTAGGTAAGCAGAATTATGCGAGCTACCTGGCACAAGACCTCAAAGTCCGCAAGCTGATCCAGGATAAGTTTGGTTCGCGCGGCGCTATCAACAAAGTCGATATCGAGCGCTCACCAAACCTAGTGACCGTAACAATCGCGACAGCTAAGGCCGGTGTGGTTATCGGCCGAGGCGGTCAAGGTGTCCAAGAACTCAAGGCTGAGATCGAGAAAGTCTACGGCGTGCCGGTTCGTGTCAATATCGAAGAAGTCAAGAAGCCCGATTTGTACGCCAAGCTGGTTGCCGAAAATATTGCCCATCAGCTCGAGCGCCGCATGAGTTTCCGTCGTGCTATCAAGAGCGCGGCAGCTGCGACCATGCGTGCCGGTGCCAAGGGGGTACGTATCGAAGTAGCAGGTCGTCTGAACGGCGCCGAGATGAGTCGCCGCGAAAAAGAAGCCGTTGGCTCAGTACCACTGCATACCATTCGCGCTGATATCGATTTCGCGTCAGCCCGCGCTAACTGGCCAGGTGCCGGTATCATCGGTATCAAGGTGTGGATTTACAAGGGGGACAAATAGTCATGACTACGCCACTCCATTTTTCATTGAACATTGACCATAGATCATTCCTTGATCAGGTTTCATTTTTCACTGAAGCCACAAAGGGTAAACGACAAATGATAGAGCAACGATCAACGATCAACGATCAACGATCAACAACTCCGAGAGGAGGCTGCTAATGTTATTGCCCAAGAGAACGAAATTCCGCAAGGTTCGTAAGGGTCGTGTCCGCGGCGTCGCAACAGCCGGTAACTATATCGCCTATGGTGACTATGCGCTGCAGGCTCAGGGCCACGAACGTATCACGAGTCGTCAGATAGAGGCGGCCCGTCAGGCGATGACCCGCTATATTAAACGTGGCGGTAAGATTTGGATTCGCATCTTCCCCCACACCCCTGTTACTCGCAAGCCACTTGATGTCAAAATGGGCAGCGGCAAGGGTAATCCCGAATTTTTCGTTGCCAAGGTCCGCCCCGGCACCATTATGTTTGAGATGCAGGGCGTCAGTGAAGAGATCGCTCGCGAAGCGATGCGCCTCGCTGCGCACAAGTTGCCAGTCAAGACGAAGTTTCTGGTGAAGGAGGGCGTGTAATGAAAATTGCAGATATCCGTAAACTGAGCACGCAGGAGCTCACCGGCGAAACGATGAAACTGCGCGAGGAAATCGCTGAACTCCGACGTCACATCTATATGGGCGACAATCAGAATGTACGTGCCGTCCGCGGCAAGCGCAAAGATCTCGCCCGGATGCTAACCGTATTATCAGAACAGCTCGTTAAGGAGGCCAAGTAATGAGTAGCATGCATCAGATAGCATGTAGCAAGGCTGGGCTCCAAAGGACCTTTACCACTTACCACTTACTACTTACTACAAACGCCGGAGGGAACGCATAATGGCAAAAAGTATTACTGGCGTTGTTTCTAGCGCCAAAGTGGACAAAACGATAGTCGTTACTATTCGTGAGCGCAAGACTCACCCGCTGTACCGCAAACAATACACAACGACCAAGAAATTCATGGCGCACGACGAAAAGAACGAAGCCGAGGTGGGCGATAAGGTCGTCATCGTCGAGACGCGTCCAATGAGCAAGCGCAAGAGCTTTGCGCTCGAATCCATCGTTGAAAAAGCCGGCGTCAGCCACGTCGAGCCGGAAGCTGCCGCCGACAAAGACGAGGAGACAAAGTAATGGTTCAGCAAGAAACTCGTCTCGTCGTTTGCGACAACAGCGGTGCCAAGGAGATCTTGTGCATCCGTGTGCTCGGTGGAACGCGGCGACGCTACGCCAAGGTGGGCGATATCATCACCGCCACTGTAAAAGACGCGAACCCGACGGGGAATGTGAAGAAAAAATCCGTCGTCAGGGCTGTCGTGGTTCGCACCCAGAAGGAAATTAAGCGCAAGGACGGCTCAACCATCAAGTTCGACGACAATGCCGCCGTCATTATTGGCGATGATAAGCAACCAAAAGCGACCCGTATATTTGGCCCGGTTCCGCGCGAATTGCGCGACTTGGGTTATGCCAAGATCGTCAGTTTAGCCCCGGAGGTTCTCTAAGATGAGTAAACAGCAGACGACAAGCAGCAAATTTAAAATTCGCCTCAAGAAAGGCGATACGGTGCAAGTGCTCAGCGGCAAATATAAGGGCAAGCAGGGCAGAGTTCTCGCCACTCACCCGACCGAGAACAAGGTGACCGTCGAGGGCGTGAATATCGTTAAGAAGCACCAGAAACCAAACCAGGCACATCCGCAAGGGGGCATCCTGGAGCTGACGAAGCCAATTTGGGTGAGCAAAGTCGCCGTCGTCGATCCGCAGACCAAGAAGCCAACTCGTGTCGGCTACAAACTGAATAAAGATGGCAGTAAGACCCGCGTCTACAAGGCCAGCGGCAAAGAAGTCAAAATCGAGGCCGCTGCCAAAAAGACTGAAGTCAAGAAACGAGAGGACAGGGTACTGTAATGGCCGAAACGCAAGCGAAGAAACCAACCAAGACCGCACCGAAGCAGACAAAATACGTTGCTCGCCTCAAGACTGCGTATCACGACACCATCGCGCCCGAGCTGCTCAAAGAGCTGGAGCTTGACAATCCGCATCAGGTGCCTCGCCTCGAGAAGATTATCGTCAATATCGGCCTTGGCCGCGCCAAAGACGACAAAAAGACCATCGAGGCCGCCAAGAACACCTTGCGCCGTGTCACTGGCCAAGAACCTGTCGAGACCGTAGCGAAAAATTCCATCGCTGGGTTCAAACTGCGCGAGGGCAATATGATTGGCCTCAAGCTGACGCTACGCGGCGAGCGGATGTACGAGTTTATGGATCGCCTTATTAATCTCGTGCTACCGCGCCTGCGCGACTTCCACGGGGTTAGTAATAAGGCATTTGACAAGCAGGGCAACTTCTCTATCGGCCTGACCGACCAGAGCGTATTCCCAGAGCTGACATTTGAGGAGACGACCACGCCGCACGGTATGCAGGCCGTCTTCGTCATGAAGGCACAGAGCAAGGAACACAGTAAGGCACTGCTGCAGAAATTCGGTATGCCATTTGAAAAGGAGAACAAGTAATGCTGCTGAGGGAAAAGAGCAGCCAGAGCGCGCGAATTTACTTCGCGGCCCTGCGCGATGAGAAAAACCGTAGGTTTGTCTCATGGAACGATAAGGAGAATAAGTAATGGCTCGGAAATCCAACCTGGCCCGGGACAAAAAACGGGCAAAGATGATTGACAAATATGCTGCCAAGCGGGCCGAGCTCAAAGAGCTTGGCGACTACGAAGGCCTGGCAAAGCTGCCGCGTAATAGCAGCCCAACCCGCCGCAAGAATCGCTGCGTCGAGACTGGTCGGCCACACGCCTACATGCGCCAGTTTGGCCTCAGCCGTATCGCCTTCCGCGAACATGCAAGCAAGGGAGAAATCCCTGGTGTAACGAAAGCGAGCTGGTAATGTCGCAGAAGCTCCATTTTTCCTTGAACATTGACCATAGATCATTCCTTGATCAGGTTTCATTTAGCATTTTCAAAAATAATCAATGCCAAATGACAAAGCAACGATCAACGATCAACGATCAACGATCAACGTACTCCGAAGGAGGTGCCATATGAGTGTGACAACCACAGACCCAATAGCAGATATGCTGACTCGCATCCGCAATGCTATCGCTGTTGGCAAAAGTGAGATCAGTCTGCCGCATAGCAAGATTAAGGAAAATGTCGCGATTTCACTTCGCAATAATGGTTTCTTGCACGATGTTAAGGTCACTGATCTGAGCCTGGGCAAGCAGCTGCACATTACTATTAACTCAGAAGGTGAAAACGCTCACATCACCGAGATCAAGCGTCTCAGCAAGCCGGGTCGCCGTCAGTACACCAATGCCCGTGAAATGCCACAGATCAAGCGCGGCCGCGGCGTACTCATCATCAGCACGAGCAAGGGTCTCATGACCGGCGAAGAAGCCAAAGCTCAGGGTGTGGGCGGCGAATTAATCTGCCAGGTGTATTAAAGAAAAGAAAGGAGAGATAAGACGAAAGAGATAAGAGATAAGATTACTTAACTCTTAACTCATAACCCTTAACTCTAGAAAATATGAGTCGAGTAGGAAAACTACCAATCGCTATCCCGAGCGGTGTGACAATCACTCTCGATCCTGGGCGCATCAAGGTGCAGGGGTCGAAGGGCGAACTTAGCACCCCGCAGCTGGATGGCATCACCGTCAAGCAAGAGGATGGCCAGATCTTGGTCACTCGTGCGAATGACGAACCGAAAGTCCGCGCCAAGCACGGACTCATGCGTGCACTTATTAATAATATGGTGCAAGGTGTCAGCCGAGGCTTCTCCAAGAAGCTGGAACTCAATGGTGTCGGCTACCGCGTCGCGCTGCAAGGCACCGACCTGAAGCTCAACATCGGCTTTAGCCACGACGTCATCTATAAAGTGCCCCAGGGTGTCCAAGTTGCGGTCGAGCAAAATACCATGACCATCAGCGGCATCGACAAACAGCAGGTCGGCCAAGTTGCCGCCGAGATTCGTGCCCTCAAGAAGCCGGAACCGTACAAGGGTAAAGGTATCAAGTACGAAGGCGAGCGGATTCTCCGCAAGTCCGGAAAGTCAGGAAAGGATTAGTAGGATGAGCGACCTCGCACACAAACTGAAGAACCGCGCACTGCGCAAGAACCGTATCCGCGCCACCGTCTCGGGCACTTCTGCCCGGCCTCGCCTGAGTGTATTTATGAGCAATACCAACGTGAGTGCTCAAATCATCGATGACACGGCACATAAAACGTTAGTTTCTGTCACGTCGGTAGGTAATCCGGCTGCCAAAGGTACTATGACCGAGAAGGCTGCGTGGGTCGGCGCCGAAGTCGCTGCTGGCGCCAAGAAAGTCAAGATTAGCCAGGTAGTTTTCGACCGCTCTGGCAAGAAATACCATGGAAGAATCAAAGCTCTAGCCGATGCGGCCAGGGAGAAAGGACTGGAGTTCTAATATGGCTGAGAATACCGAGGCAACGGCTATACAAGCAGCAGCTGCTGAATCAGCCGCACAGAATCAAAATCGTCCACCTCGCGGTGGCGGCAACAATCGCGGTGGCAATCGCCGCGATGGCGGCCGTCCACCCCGCGCCCAAATGGCACCCGAAGAAAAACAGTTCGACGAGCGAGTTGTCCATATCGACCGCGTCGCCCGCGTCGTAAAGGGTGGTCGCCGGTTCCGGTTCCGTGCACTAGTCGTCGTCGGTGACCGCAAGGGCCGCGTGGGTGTAGGCAGTGCCAAGGGTGCCGATGTCACCGCAGCCGTTACCAAGGCTACCGAAGTCGCCAAGAAGCACTTTGTGAAAGTCGAGCTGTACAAAGGCACATTGCCTCATGAAGTGGAGGCCAAAGTCTCTGGCGCCCGCATTTTGATTTTGCCAGCTGCGCCAGGTACCGGACTCATCGCTGGCGGCGTTGTCCGCACGGTGCTCGAGGTTGCTGGTGTCAGTAATGCACTCAGTAAGTCGCTCGGCTCAAGCAACAAGACCAATATCGCCTACGCAACTATAGAAGCGCTGCAAAGTCTGCAGCCAAGCAAAAACTGGGTCACGACCAAGGTCGCAGCTAGCAAGAAGGCCGAAAAGGCCGCAGACAAGAAAGTTCCGGCCGTCAAGGAGACTACTGTGCCGAAGAAAATCGTCTCGAAGTCCAAGAAGGGGACAAAGTAATGAAATATCACGAACTCTCCACTGCCAAGAAGAAATCGGGCAAGCGTGTCGGCCGCGGTATCGCCGCTGGCCAGGGCAAGACCGCTGGCCGTGGAACCAAAGGCCAGGGTGCCCGTACTGGCTTCAGCAAACGCCCCGGCTTCGAAGGCGGTCAGAATCCGCTTATGCAGCGTCTGCCAAAGCTCCGCGGCTTTCGCAGCTTTCGTGTCAAATCAGAAAACGTTTTTACCGATCAGCTCGATGCGCTCGGTGCCAAAGTCGACAATAAAGTACTGGCCGAAAAAGGCCTCGCCAGTTCGGAATTTGCCAGCGTCAAGCTACTGTTTCGCGGCGACGTTACTAAAAAAGTCATCGTAGAGCTGCAAGGCGCTAGCATAAACGCCGTCGAGGCGCTCCAAGCTGCTGGTGGGTCATTCAAAGCTGTGCCACGACCGATGCGCCCGGCATCAGAGAAAAAGACCACTAAATAGTCCGCGTATCGCGTCTATGCGCGGAGCCGAAGGGCTCACCATGACAGGTGATACAGTGGTGTAATTTGTAGTTGGGACCACGCGGCACGTTTTGCGTAAAGCCGGTGACCTTGTATACTAGAACGAGTTTTAAGAGCAATATAAGGACAGGCAGTGAACTGGAAAGTTATTGGTGCGTCGTTCAAGCAAGCTGATATGCGTAAGCGCATTTTTGGCGTGCTCGTTATACTGCTAATTTTCCGTGTCCTGGCACACGTACCGGTTCCTCTCGCTGATCCTCAGAGTCTCAAGCAAGTACTAACTAATCTTTTCGCATCCGAAAACACGCCTCAGCTGCTGAGCTTTATCAATGTGCTGAGCGGCGGCGCACTGGCCAATTTCTCCATTATGATCGCTGGGCTTGGTCCGTACATCAATGCATCCATCATCATGCAGCTGCTTACGAAGGCTATTCCGAAGCTTGAGCAGATGCGCAAGGACGGCGAATCGGGTCAGAAGCGAATCAACCAGTACACCCGCATCTTGACGTTGCCACTCGCACTCATTCAGGCTGTCGGTTCCATATACCTCGTGCGGCAGTATGCACAGCAGATCGGTGGCATCGGCGATATCACCGCCAATACGTCCCTCGGCCAATGGGCGCTGATGGTTGCTGCGCTGGCCGGTGGTTCGATGCTGCTCATGTGGATGGGCGAGCTGATTACTGAGAAATCTGTCGGCAATGGTATCTCATTGCTTATTACGGTCGGCATCGTCAGTCGGCTGCCCGCCACTATCAGCGAACTCACCTCTTCAATCTACGATAAGGCAAATCCTTGGGTAGTGTTTGGTCATAAACTGCCAATCAATGAAAAGGCTTTCTGGTATGCACTCGTCATCTTAGTGGCCGTACTCGTGGTAACCTGGATCGTGGTCATGCTGAATGAAGCCTCGCGGCGCCTGACGGTCAATTACGCGAAACGCGTCCAGGGAAACAGAGCCTACGGCGGCGTGACGACCACATTGCCAGTCAAACTTATCACTGCCGGGGTGGTGCCAATCATCTTTGCGGTGGCGTTTCTAAGTGTGCCAAGCTTCGTTGGTTCGCTGCTGTCCACAAACGGCAGCACAACTCTGCAACACATCGGCCAAAATCTCAGCACCTGGTTCCAAACTCCGTCAGCCTCGACATTTGCCACCGGAGGCTGGGTGCCCTACATATATCCGGTGACGTATTTCCTGCTGGTCTTTGTTTTCACGTTCTTCTACACCAGTATCACATTCAATAGCCAGGAAATCGCTGAAAACCTGCAGAAGCAAGGTGGTTTTATCGAGGGCGTTCGTTCTGGTACGCAGACGGAAAAGTATCTCAGTCGAACGGTCAATAAACTCACACTCTTTGGCGCCATTAGCCTTGGCCTGCTCGCGGTGCTACCTATCGTCGCACAGGTATTTCTGAGTAGTAACATCGCCCTAGGCGGCACGAGCGTGCTGATTCTTGTCGCCGTCTCGCTCGAGACGCTGCGTGCTGTCGAATCACGCGCGCTCATGATTACCTACGACCAGTACAGCCGCGACGACTTTTTCTACGACTCAGCTGGCGGCGAGGACTCGGGTGCTGTTACAGGTAGGCGTCTCAAATTTGTTCCTCGCGTTCCGAAGCGCAAAGCCAAGAAGTCAAAGTAGCGAAAAACACTTTACAGCACGTCGTAAAAAATGCTATACTGCTACGACGTTATAAGTATGGCAGGTACAAAAGAAGTTATCGAGCTGAGCGGCGTTATCGTCGAGACCCTTCCGGGTACTCAGTTTCGAGTTGAGCTTGAGAACGGTCATCAGATTATAGCGCACGTCGCCGGTAAGATGCGGAAGCATTTCATTCGTATCGTGCCGGGCGATACCGTTACGGTGGAGTTAACTCCGTACGACCTGACCAAGGGCCGTATTACGTATCGTAAGGGGTAGCATAGTTACCCTCAAGGTTGAACTTTCCTTCGGATTGGTTCATCCGGACTGGTGCCAGATTGACATATGCCAACAGGTGCCGAAGTACGGATCAATCCTAGGGAGAGTTCCAGCCAGAACCACTATCAACCAATAAGCAGTGAGTCACCCTCCTGGAAGGAGCATGATCCGTACATGAAAGTACGTGCAAGTGTCAAAAAGATTAGCCCCGACGACAAGATTGTCCGTCGCAAGGGTCGTCTGTACGTTATCAACAAATTTAAGCCAAAGCACAAGCAGAGGCAGGGCTAGCTATGGCAGCACGAATATCAGGGGTAACTATCCCCGCCGAGAAGCAGATATGGGTCTCGCTGACCTACGTCTACGGTATCGGCCCGAAAACTGCAGACACTATCTTGGCAGCAGCCAAAGTCGAGCGCACTGTTCGTACCAAGGACCTGACCGACGCCGAGATCGCACGGATTCAGGACTACATCAACGAACATCACACCGTTGAAGGTGAGCTTCAGCGCGTGGTCGCTGGCAACATCAAACGGCTGAAGGATATCGGTAGCTACCGGGGCCTGCGTCACAAGAGCAATTTGCCATCACGGGGTCAGCGCACGAAAACCAACGCCCGTACACGGCGCGGCAAGAAAGTAACCGTCGGTGGTACCGCGAAGAAGGTCGCGTCCAAGACGTAGGATATGACTATGGCAGATACAGCAGATATAACCCCAGCAACAAAAACCGAAGCTCCCGCAGCGGCTACGCCAGTAGCAGCACCAGCGGCGAAGCGTAAAAAGACCAAGCGCAGCGTCACTAGTGGTCAGCTGCATGTTCAGGCAACGTTCAATAACACCATCGTGACACTGACAGACGCCCAAGGCGGCGCACTCGCTGCTTCGAGTGCAGGTGCATGTGGCTTCCGTGGTTCCAAAAAGGGCACCGCATACGCTGCACAAGTTGCCGCCGAGAAAGCCGGCAATGCTGCAAAGCAGTCATACGGCCTTTCAAAAGTCGACGTCTTCGTGAAAGGTGTCGGTCTTGGCCGCGATGCGGCTATTCGGGCTATGCAGACTGTCGGTATCGGCATCGAAAGCATCACCGATATCACTGGCGTCCCACATGGCGGTGTCAGACCGAAGAAAGCGAGGAGAGTATAACCTATGGCACGAGATACCCAATCTATCGTCAAGATGTCGCGCCGTGAAGGCTACGCACTCCATCCGAAGGCGCACAAAGCACTCGCCAAGCGCACGACCATGCCTGGCAAGGCAGCAAACGCTCGCATGCGTAATAAGCCGAGCCAGTACGCACTGCAGCTACGCGAGAAACAGAAGGTCAAGCGGCTCTACGGCCTGCTTGAACGCCAGTTTAGTAACCTCATGGCAGAGGCTTCGCGTACACCGGGTCAGTCCGGTGCGACGCTCCTGCAGTACCTCGAGCGCCGACTCGACAATGTCGTCTACCGTGCCGGGTTCGCCCCCAGTCGCCGCGCGGCTCGCCAACTCGTGACGCACGGTCACTTCACGTTCAATGGTCGACGTGTCGATATTCCATCTATCCGTGTTCGTGAAGGAGACGTTATTGAACTCCGTGAAAAGAGCAAGTCCAGCGAATACTTCAAAAAGCTAGACGATGTCAGTCCTGCGCCGAGCACGGTGCCGACGTGGCAGACCGTTGATCGCAAGAAAGTTCAAGTCAAAGTGACCGGGCTACCTTCGCGTGATGACGCAGAACCCGAAATCAACGAACAACTAATCGTCGAGTACTACTCACGCTAAAGGAAGGATTAGAAGAGAAGCTATGTCAAAAATGATTCACACACCGGGACTTGTTGCCGTCGACGATCACAGCGCTACCAGTAGTACGTTCGTGATCGAGCCGCTGCAAACCGGCTATGGCATGACACTCGGTAACAGCTTGCGCCGCGTGCTCCTCTCGAGCATCAGTGGTGCTGCTATTACTAGTTTCAAGATCGACGGTGTCACACATGAGTTCACCACTGTCAAAGGTGTCAAAGAAGACATCGTAGCTATCATGTTGAACCTTAAGCGGCTCCGTTTCCGCGTCTATGGCGACGATGCCCAGACTGTCCGCATCGTGAAAAAGGGCAGTGGCGTGGTCACCGGCAAAGATATCCAGGTCAATGCTGATGTCGAGGTTGCGAACCCTGAACAGGTGATTGCTACCATCGATGACGCAAAGGCTAGCCTGGTCGTCGATCTCGTCGTCGAGACTGGTCGTGGCTATCGCACTATAGAAGAAAGTACAGCAAAGAAGCAAAGCGATTTCATCGCGCTTGATGCCATCTTCAGCCCTGTCCTCCGTGTTCGCTACAAAGTTGATAAAACCCGTGTCGGTCAGATGACTGATCTGGACCGCCTTGGTGTTACCGTTGACACCGACGGCACAATCACCCCGCGTGACGCATTCGAAGAGGCCGCTGCCATTCTCGTCAATCAGTACGCTGCCTTGGCCGGCAAGACCCGTCTGCCTACTCAGGACAGTATTGCCACCATGCAAGACTCCGCTGAACTTGGCGGTGATGACGGCTCTATGCTGAACACGAGTATCGAAGACCTCAACCTGACAGCTCGCACGACGAACGCCTTGGTTAATAACGATATTCATACCATTCAAGACCTGTTCGCCCTGTCGGACGCCGAACTCCGCGATCTCAAAGGTTTTGGGAGCAAGGCACTTGATGAAGTGAAAGATAAACTGGCGGAACTGGAGCTCTAGATGCATCGTCACGGATATCAAGGAACGAAATTCGGCCGCGAGCGCGACCAGCGTGAGGCGCTTATTAAGAGCCTTGCCGAGTCGCTCGTCATCCACGGTTCCATAGAGACAACCCTGCCAAAAGCCAAGTCTGTCGTGCCGTATGTCGAGAAGCTTATTACCAAAGCAAAAAAAGGTGATCTGCACAGCCGCCGACAGATTATTGCCAGCCTCAGCACCGTTAGCAGTGCGCATAAACTGGTTGATGAAATTGCACCGAAGCTCAGCGGCCGCACAAGCGGTCATCTTCGTATCGAGCGTACTGGCTACCGGCGCGGCGACAACGCTGAAATGGCACGGGTCAGCTTTGTCGATAGTCTCACCGAAGCATCGATTGCTAAGGCAGCAGTAACGCCGAAAGTGCCTGCCAAACAACATCACGATGAAGACAAAGCCGGTGCCGCTGTGGCAAGTGCCCAGGCACCAAAGACGGTCAAGGCCGCCGACAGGCATCTCAGCCACAAGCCGGCGGTAAACGTTCGAAAGTCAGGGGAGAGATAGTATGACCACGTATTCTGCGAAACCCAATGACGTGACACGCAAGTGGTACGTTGTGGATGCCTCGGAGGCACCGCTCGGACGCGTAGCGACAAAGGTTGCCACGCTGCTCACCGGCAAAGGTAAGCCGATGTTCACCAGTCATATCGACTGCGGTGACTATGTAGTAATTATCAACGCCGACAAGCTCGTTGTTACTGGCGATAAACTTGAGAAGAAGATCTACTACCGTCACAGCGGCTACCCAGGTGGCCTCAAGGAGACTCAACTCAAAGATGTTATGGAGAAAGATTCTACACGGGCCGTCTACGCTGCTGTACGCGGTATGCTACCGGTCAATAAACTGCGTGATGGTCGTCTGAAACGACTCAAGATTTACGCTGGTGCCGATCACGAGCACAGCGCACAGAAACCGGAAGTGCTAAGCCTGAAAGGAGCGAAATAGTCATGGCTGAGTCAAAAACACACTACTATTACGCCCTCGGCAGGCGCAAGAGCGCGACGGCTCGTGTCCGTCTGATGAACGGTAAGGGCATCATTATGATAAATGACATCCCAGCTACAGCTTACTTTGCAGACAGTAAATCCCTGTTGCACGAGCTGCAGAAGCCGTTTGCCGCCCTTGAGCTTCCGCTCACGAGTTTCGATGTCAGTGTTGTCGTCACCGGCGGTGGTCACGCTGGCCAGGTCGACGCGATTCGCCTCGGTATCGCCAAGGCACTCATCGAGAAAGACGAGAACTACAAAGCCACACTACGCCGTGCCGAACTGCTCGGCCGCGATAGCCGTGAGCGCGAACGCAAAAAGTTTGGTTTGAAAGGCGCCCGCAAACAGCGCCAGTTCACCAAGCGATAGGTGTGCCTATAAGTTCGCCAAAGACTCCGCTCAGCGGAGTCTTTGTATTTTTGTTGCATTAGTTACAAAATGGTGTACTATTACTCTTATGCAACGCATGCAGAATACCTATTTTTGGTTTACCGGCCCGCTCGTGGCGGTTTATTCTGTGCGCTCATAAATGACACTGAACTCACTGAAAAAACCGCCACGCACCGGCGGTTTTTGCTATGTACAAACAACTAAGCAAATGAAAGGTAAGACAGAATGGAAATCGCAAAACAACCAGAACAACAACTTGGCCCAGAGCTATCTGTGCGCGGAGACATCTTGCAAGTACTGCGCGGGGCTGGGGTTGATTTTGATCCAACTTACATATTGCCGGACGGACTGGTAGATACGCCCGAGGCCACAGCCGGGCGATTAGTGAGGGCTGGCATTTTAAACGAAACAGTGACGAAGCGGCTGGGTGAGCTTGGAATTGAGGTATAATTATACATAACATGAGTAAAGT
>CAYWOA010000022.1:0-13105 GCA_964459795.1 uncultured Candidatus Saccharibacteria bacterium
TATTAGGCACGCCGCCAGCGTTCATCCTGAGCCAGGATCAAACTCTTCAAAAAAGGTCGAGCTGAAAGCTCGCCGTTCGTAGAATCTGTCTTAGCATCAGCATAAGCTGACTTACTTCATGAATCTATGATTCGAAATTTCTAAAACAATTCACTGCTGCCGAAGCAGCAATAGTGAACTGACGTTGATAGTTCACACCCGAAGATGCGAACTTCCCCCGAAGGGGATTTGCACTATTCAATTTTTAACGTCCCGTTTCTGAAGACACCTTAAGACGCCTCAAAAGCACTGGCAATCTATTGTACGCACCTAAACTGCCAAAGTCAAGGATATAATTGCCCGATTTTGTAGTCATCAACACAACAGCTTTACTTGAGAGTTCCCTTCATAATTTATCCTTTCAACAGGGTTTCCGGGGCTTCGTGCCGATAAGTGGACATTCTTAGATTGGGTAGTACGTCCCGCATCCGAACAAGAGCGGCTATTTCCCTAAGGCTGGATGCATACTCAATTGCGGCCGGAAGTGGTTCCAGCCCAATAATGCCTTCGCTCGCCCTGCTACCACTACCTGGGCGATTGAGCCAAAAGCCTCCGATACCCGGCTGGTCACCACGCTTCGGCAGTTTTGCCATCGGCCCGAAGGCTTCATATTTGTCGTCGATTAGTATTGCACTCCGGGCAGCCATACTTCCTATGCTTGCTGCGGCCACTATGGGAACAACTAGACCCCTTTCGTTGGCCCACGACCTAATCTGCCAGTCCTTCTGCACTGCATTGGCTGTTTCTCGGGGGTCTGTAATGACGTATGGCACGTACCCCTGGAGGCCCATGGCGCATATTTTGGCTTCCTGCTGGTCCCTGGGTCCCATGGTTAGCAGTACTGCCGTAACAACGTCTGACTCGCCGATGGCTCTGAAGTAGTTATCCGTATCATCATACTTAACCGCATCTGGGTCGGTCGTGTCGACAAACCACTGATAGACATCGTCTATTTGGCGAGGTGACGCTCCTGAGTCCTTCAGCCAATCATGTATTTGGGTCGTGAGGCCCTGCTTGCGCCGACAGTTTATTGAAGAAGTGACTTCGCTTGTGTCCGCACCGAGCACCTGCGCGGCAGCACCAAGCAATAGCTCGGCGCCCTTGCTCGTGTTGTAGCACGTCCGATCGACATCCGTCACAAGACAAAGTTCTGCGACAGACCCGTCCACAACAGACCCGTCCACAATTTGACGATTGCCAATCATAATAGTATTATATTTTACAATGTAAGCTAGTTTTTTGCAAGTATTATCTCGTGCTGCGTCTTTACTCTCTTGGATCCTCTTCGTCTTCAAGTTGTTCGGATTTGTCGACGAGTGCAAGTGATACCACCTCATCGCCATCATTGAGCCGCATAATACGTACGCCCTGCGTGGCCCGGCCAAGCGCCGGAATGTCCTTCAGGCCAAGCCGTATCGTCTGGCCGTTTTGTGAGATGATGATGACTTCCTGGTCGTCAGCATCACTTAATGTGTTCACTCCGATCAACTCGCCTGTCTTCGTATTTACCACCGCTGAACGGATGCCAACACCACCGCGAGCATGTGGCGTAAATTGAGCAACTTTTGTGCGCTTTCCGTAGCCGTACTTGCTAATGACGAAAATGCTGCTGTGCTCGTCCACGACATCCATCCCAATCACTCGATCATCTGCTCGCAGTCGTATGCCCCGAACACCGCGGCTAACCCGGCCCATTGGACGCGCATCCCGTTCGTGGAAGCGTATTGCCTGGCCCTGACTCGTCGATATGATGACCTCGTTATCGCCACTCGTCATACGAGTCCACTTAAGCTCATCGCCGTCGTCCAAATTGATGGCAATGAGGCCGGTGCTCCGCACGTTTTTGTATTGTTCAAAAGGTGTTTTCTTGACAACACCTCTCATGGTACACATGATGAGGTTTGCGCCGAGTTCTTTCTCGTTTTTCGACACATTTATCACTG
This sequence comes from uncultured Candidatus Saccharibacteria bacterium, assembly GCA_964459795.1. Lineage (GTDB taxonomy): Bacteria > Patescibacteriota > Saccharimonadia > Saccharimonadales > UBA4665 > JAGXIT01. Next base: position 1,983 of record CAYWOA010000022.1, read on the forward strand.
AGCTAACGGTTTCCTCAGGTTGAAGCTGCAGTAAATTGACGATAGCGATACCCTTCGCGTTTAACGAGGCGGCTGGTACTTCGTAAGTCTTCAGCCGGAACACGCGACCCTTGTTCGTGAAGAAAAGAAGAAAATCATGTGTAGACGCATTTACAACATGCTCAATGACGTCTTCTTCCCGCGTTGCCATCCCGCGGCGGCCTTTTCCGCCCCGACCTTGGCGTTTGTACTCGACAAGCGTGCTACGTTTCACGTAATTCGCTGATGTGAGTGTAACGACCACCTGCTCGTCTGGCACCAGGTCTTCGTCGCTCAGTTTGTTGAGCTCGCTTGCGACAACCTTTGTCCGACGATCATCACCATACTGTTTCTTGAGCTGTTTCAGTTCGTCCTTGATGAGACCAAGTATCTTTTTCTCATCGGCGAGAATTGCCTCGAGGTCGGCAATAAGCTTCATGAGCTCAGTTAGCTCATCCTCAATCTTCTTGCGTTCCAGCCCAGCAAGCGTACGAAGCTGCATGGCCAGGATTGCCTTGGCTTGTATCTCACTCAGCTTAAACCTTTTCATGAGGTTCTCTTGGGCTTCGTCGGTCGTTTCGCTGGCGCGAATGGTACTAATAACCTCGTCAATGTTATCGAGCGCAATCTTGAGACCCTCGAGGATGTGTGCACGCTCACGCGCCTTCCGCAGTTCAAACTCAGTTCGGCGGCGCACAACTTGCTGCCGGTGCTTGATATGCTCCCCGAGAATGTCCTGGAGACCGAGCACACGCGGCTGGATGCCATCAATAAGCGCCATCATGTTGTAATGGAAGCTGGTCTGAAGTGGAGTTAATTTGTACAGCTGGTTGAGTAGCTTTTTAGGGTATGCATCCTTTTTTAAATCAATGACGATGCGCACATCACCGCGGGCGCTTTCATCGCGTATGTCACTGATACCAGCAATCTTTTTCTCATGCACAAGGTCAGCAATCTTGATAACGAGTGACTCTTTATTAAGCGCATACGGAATCTCGGTGATGACAATCTGGTGCCTACCCTTATTGCCCTCGACGATTTCGGCGACGCCACGGACAACCACACCACCCCGACCAGTTGCATAGGCCTGGCGAATGGAGCTCGCCCCGTACACAATACCGCCCGTCGGGAAATCCGGTCCCTGCACGTAATTTAGCAGCTCGTCGAGCGTCGCATCTGGATGGTCAATCTTATAGATCGTAGCATCCACAATCTCGTTTAGGTTGTGCGGTGGGATGTTCGTTGCCATACCGACAGCGATACCGAGCTGACCATTGAGCAGCAGGTTCGGTAGCTTGGCTGGGAGCACCGATGGCTCTTCTTTGGTGCCATCGTAGTTGTCACGGAAATCGACCGTATCTTTATCGATATCCTCGACAAGCTCATCGGCAATACGCTGCAGTTTCGCCTCGGTGTATCGATAAGCCGCAGGCGGGTCGCCATCCATGCTGCCGAAGTTACCCTGACCATTGACGAGCATATATCGGGTCGCCCATGGCTGCGCCAAACGCACCATAGAGTCATATATTGAGGAATCACCGTGTGGGTGGTATTTACCCATCACATCACCGACGACCGTGGCGGATTTGCGGTGGCGCGCCGTCGAGCGCAGGCCGCTATCATACATGGTATATAGAATGCGCCGATGCACTGGCTTGAGCCCATCGCGCACGTCCGGCAGCGCACGGTCAATGATGACGCTCATGGAGTAACGTAAGTAACTGTCCTCCATGACGCTTTCTACGGTGCGGCCCTCGACGACGCGTGAGTGGTCAGCCTGGATTAGCTCGACGACATTACGGTGCTCGAGACGCTCTTCATCTTCGGCATCAAGTGGAGTATTGTCTATAATCTGATCGTCCATTTAGATATCCAAATCTTTCACGAATTTTGCGTTTGCTTGTATGAAATTCTTGCGCAGTTCAACCTCGGTGCCCATGAGCTTACTAAAAATAGAGTCGGCCTTTTCGGCATCCTCAACCTTGACCTGCACAAGGACGCGCTTTTCAGGATTCATGGTTGTCTCAAACAACTGCTCGGCATCCATCTCGCCGAGACCCTTGTACCGCTTCTGTTCGATAAATCCAGCCTGTTTATAGCGCTCATCGCCGTCATTCACCTTCACACCCTCTTTGCGGCGCGCAGCGATAGTATCATCGAGCACCGTGTCGAGCTCAGATTCATCGTAAATAAATACACTATTCTTACGACCAGATTTCACCAGCTCGAAAAGCGGCGGCTTGGCTAGATATATGTAGCCTCCATCAACCACCTCACGCATGTAGCGGAAGAAAAAGGTCAGCAGTAATGTCGCGATATGGCTGCCGTCGACATCAGCGTCAGTCATGATGATAACGCGGTGGTAGCGCAGCCCATCGACGCTGAAGGAGTCGCCGATACCGACACCAAGTGCCTTGATAAGGCTGAGGATTTCATTATTCGCAAGCATTTTGTCTAGTCTGGCGCGCTCGACATTGAGCACCTTACCGCGCAGCGGCAAAATAGCCTGCGTCTTACTGTCTCGACCCGTCTTCGCCGAACCGCCGGCGGAATCGCCCTCAACAAGGTATATCTCTGAGCTAGCGGGGTCTTTGCTGGAACAGTCAGCCAGCTTGCCTGGCATACTAGCGCCGTCGAGTACTCCCTTGCGTATGATGTTCTCTCGGGCAGCCCTGGCGGCCTTACGGGCACGAGCGGCCAGCAGTGCTTTGCCGACAATCTTCCTTGCAACTCCGGGGTGTTCTTCGAGGTAATAGGCAAAATACTCAGTCATAACTTGCTCGACGTAGCCGCGCACTTCGGGGTTGCCGAGTTTGTTCTTCGTCTGACCCTCGAACTGCGGATTTGGCAGCTTGACGAGGATGACTGCTGTGAGGCCCTCGCGCGTATCTTCGCCGCTCAGGTTCTCCTCTTTCTCTTTAAGGAGACCGTTTTTCCGGGCATAATCATTAACGACCCGCGTTAGCGCAGCACGAAAACCGGTGAGGTGAGAACCGCCATCTGGGTTGAAGACATTATTGGCAAATTGTTTAATGGTCTCGCTAAAACCTTCCGTGTACTGTAGTGCTATCTCAACCTGTGAGTCTTCGACCGTCTTATCGACATAGAAGATGTCTTCGTCGACGACTTCCTTGCCCGCATTGAGGTTGGAAACGTACGATTTTATGCCTCCCTCAAAATAGAAGCTGTACTTCCTACCGTTCGCGTGATTAATGAGTGTCGTACGCACACCTTTTGTGAGATAGGCAGAGTGCCGGAGGCGGTCGAGAATAGTCTCATAGCTAACTACCGTCCCCTCGGTAAATATAGTGTCATCTGCGTAGAAAGTAATCTCGGTGCCGCGCTTATCCTTGGGGCAACTATCAACAACTTTTAAATCCGCCTGGGGCACGCCACGTTCATACTGCTGCTGATACACTTTCCCGTCGCGGTAGATTGTCACCGTGAGGTGTGTCGAGAGTGCGTTCACCACACTGACACCGACGCCATGCAGGCCACCGGACACTTTGTAGCCACCACCACCAAACTTACCGCCGGCGTGAAGCACCGTCAGGACGGTTTCGACTGTACTCTTGCCCGTCTTGGGATGAATGTCAGTCGGAATACCACGCCCATCGTCAAAGACACGTACACCACCGTCCTCCAGCATTTCGACGCGAACCTCTGTGGCATAGCCCGCCAGTGCTTCGTCGATGCCATTATCGATAATTTCCCAGACCAGATGGTGGAGTCCCTCTGACCCCGTACCGCCGATATACATACCGGGCCGCTTACGAACAGGTTCAAGGCCCTCAAGCACCTGAATCTGATCAGCTGAATACTGTTTCGACTGACTCACTATTCCCCTATCCCCTCTACGTTTTGGTATACACCTTGATACTGGTGTCTAGTATACCGTCATTTTGACGTTTCCACAAGATATGACGGCGATGCTATTCGTCATCGGCCTGATGCGTCTCAGTGAAGTGCATCTGCCCATCATTATCGATATATATAGTATCTTCCACTGGGCTATTGCTTTGTACGCTAGACTGGGGAGAGGCGGTCTGGTTGATGCGTAGCTCGCCCTCGTCAGGTTTCAAGCCCTTCTTGAGTTCGGCAGCAATATCCTTGACTTCTTGCTGATCAAGCTGCGCACTTGACACATTCCCCGCCTCGGTCAGTGATGGCGACGGAACTGTCACCTCAGTGGGCGGTGAAGCTGGCCCTGGCAGAGGACTACTTGGGGGCATGGTCAGTGCCGATTGAGACTTGACCACTGGCGAAGTCGGCGGCTGGGACGATGGAGCAGGCGCTGGCGCAACTGTGGGTCGCGGAGATGGCGGCAAGGCTTTTTGCTTGGCGAGCCACTCATCGAGAAAAGAGCCTGAGCCAGGCTGTGACACGGTGGAAGGCGCGGGATTAGAAGCACCGAAATTCGAGCTGCGCGACGAAGCAGCACCCGTGTACGGAGCCGCTGGTTTGGGGGGCGCGTTTTTGGTAGCGAGCCGTTCAAATATTTCCTTCTCGACCGTCGCCCTAGGCTTACCATATTTTGCCGCTGAAAGCTGCTTGAGCGCGCTTGCCAACTCCGCATTTGGATTGCCGAGCGGTGCGAGTGTCGCCATACTAAATGGCTGCGTCGGCACACCATTGATGAGGGTACGGACGATAGTATTGGCGTTTGGCACCCTGAGCAAATCATCGCCATCAAAGAGCGGCTGGAAGTAGCGGCTAAGGCTGTCGACATCGTTTTGACCGATGCGGAAAGCTACGATGGTACCGATATTACCGAAGACGGCGTCGCGAATTTCTTCGGTCAGCTGCGTTGTAAACTGGTTGGCGACAATGAGGTTCAGGTGGTATTTGCGGGCCTCACTCATAATCGTGGCGAAACTATCGGTCGAGAAGTTCTGGAACTCGTCCACATAAAGTGCAAAATCCTGGCGCTCGTTCTCCGGAACATTAGAGCGGCTCATAGCTGCGGCCTGGAACTTCATCACAAAAACCATACCGAGCAGCTTGCTATTAAGCTCCCCCGTCCGCCCCTTGCTGAGGTTGACGAGCAGAATTTTTTTGTTATCCATGATATCGCGCAAATCGAATGCACTCTTGGTCTGGCCGATGATATTACGCATCATTTCGTTGCTTAGAAATGCGCCAAACTTGCTGACGAACCAACTGACAACCTCACCAAATTCATTGCTACGCTGGGACTGCGGCATTTCCTTCTCCCAGAACTCGATGACATTCGGGTCTTTGACATACTGCAATTTCTGCTTCACGAATTGTGGGTCGCGGAACAACTTAGGGATATCCACGAACGTACTGCCTGCCGGATCGGCCATGACAGTCAGTGCAGCATTACGGAAAAGATTTTCGTAGCGAGGCCCCATAATACCCTGGTGCTGCGGATCATAAAGTTTGTAGAGCATATTCAGAACTTCTTGGATAAGGAAGTCTTTCTGGTCAGACGAATGAAACTCGAATAGGTTGAGGCCCATCGGATAGGCCATGTCCGAGGGACAGAAGTAGATAACATCTTCGGTACGTTCTTTCGGCACCATGGCGAGCAGCCGCTCGGCGGTATCACCATGCGGATCGACGAAGGCGAACCCATCGCCGCGCAGCATATCCTGCAGCGCCAGGTTCTCGAGAAAGGTCGATTTACCGGTGCCTGTTTGCCCGACCACGTACATATGCCGTTGGCGGTCAGTGAGCCCAAGCCGAACGGGCTTCTTTGTCCCACGAAATACGTTGTAGCCAAGGAGTAGCCCTTCTTCTGGCATATTGCGAGGCGCATCCACTTGTTTCGACTCCTGTCGTTCAAGCTGCGAGGTTGGAATATTGCGCTGATCTGGGAAGTGGAATAGTGTCGCAAGCTCAACAGCATTCAAGATATTTCGTTTTTTGTGATACGTAAAAACGCGAAGCAGAAAATTTGTCACCAGTTCTGACGGATCATGTGCCGAGCGATATTCGAAGCCATTCTTACCTTCGGCATTAAACAGCGAAAAGCTGGCGACAATATTATTCAGCGTCGCTTGCGAGCGCTGAGATACATTTGATGAAGCAACAACGCGAATAGTGACTTCGAACCCGGGGCTTCTTGTCTTATCCTCTATGGCGTCGATAACCGATTGTTCGAGTGCCGACACATCTTTGGGTTTTTCGGGCTGATCTTTTGGCTCAGGCGGTTTCACGAAGGCAGTCACAAGGTCACGGGCAAGCGCGCCCGCGGTCATAGCTTTGTCGGTGCCTTTGCGCTTGGCAGCTGCAAAATCCGATGCTTCTTTACGCCAGGCGGGATCGGCAGGGCGAAACAATAGCTGTATAGCCGCGCCATCCTCATTCTCCATGGTTGATAAGGCGTTCAATATTGATTGGAGGGCATCACGCTTCAAATCTTGGTATGTTGCAATAGGGTATGCAAATTTTTCTTTGAGATTCAGCTGACCGCCAATGACCGCACTCATGCCACCGACTTGACTAAAAATATTATACTCAGGCGAGATCTCGATTCGGGCCGTCGGGTATGCACTCACAATCGCCTGCTGCATGACATTCACGTAGTCCGCGGGTGCAACAGCATACAAATATACGAAGCCTTTTGAGCCAACGATTTCGAATCCAAAATGCCGCTGGCCATGAAATCGGTTTTTAAAACTCTGTTCGATTGTGCTCGCAATAATGTTGTAAATAATTTGTGCTTTTGAGATGTTCTCATCCACCAAATCTCGCACATCTCGACCGTTGACCTCTGTATCTTCACTCGCAGGTGGTAAATGAATGAGCATGGGAATCATACTAAGACCGCGCTCATATTTCATCTTTTTCTGGCCGGTAGTTTGTAGATTTAATAACATCAACTATTTCCTCAGCCCATTACAGTATGCCCACCGGGTGATCGCATTTATGCTCCACCTTTCGGGTCGATATTGAAGCGCGCTTTAATGTAGGCCGCTTTTAAATCATGGATGTATTTTGCCCGTTCAAATGGGCTCGATGGTGTCTGCGCCGTAATGGCTTCAAGCTGTGCAAGAGCCTGGGTTTGCAGTGCTTTTTGACCCGAGGCGCTCGCCCCAGCCAAAACAGGGGGTTGCGGCGAATCCTGTCCAACCGGCATTTGCCCGTTGGGCTGATCTCGATGGAATGTTGGTTGTGGTAAATCACTCATCGCATTTCTAGTATATACCGTCAGGGCACGCAATAACAGTGGTGCTTTGTTTATGTGCGAGTGGAGCTTGCCCGCACAATATAGAAGTAGCTAACAGCGGCGAGCAGTGTCACAATAATAAAATCTCGAGGGGCAAGCTCACCGAGAGACTGTAAGCCAGCGCAAACGACGAGACAGCTGGTAACGATAATCGCGAGCGCTCTACGCTGCCAGGTTTCCTTTTTGTGAGGCCTATAGGTGTCAAGAACGAACAACCACGTCCCATAAAACGCCGCTCCAAGTAGTAGAAATGGAACAATGAGCACGGGAAGTGGTAGTTTTTCGGGCCTCGTGAAGAGTAAAAACCCAAAATAGAGGGCCCACAAGATTAACAGCCGCGAGAAGGATCGAGATCTCATCGTATATACATTAAAACACGCTGCGCCGTATATAGGGTCATATGAGCGAGCGTGCGAGTAATAACCTAGGGTCGAGAGGCGATAAATCCGCTCAAAATATATATTACGTAGCGCTTATCGCCTTCGACTGACTGACCGCTCTCGCTACCTGTGAGGTAGCTCGAGCGTTATACTAAGGGTAATGTAAGTTTTTGTTTTTGCTTACCCGTGTTCAATCCTACTACATACAGGACGTTTTGTCAATACGCTTTTGCTTTGCTGGATGCTCCTCAAAAGAGGGTAAAAGAGGTTCCCGGCTTGATCCGAAAACGTGATAAAAAGCACAGGCATTTTCATATTGACAATTATCCGCTAAGTACCTATCATTATCTGTAGCACTTGAATAAAAAAAGTGCTCAAAAACAAAAAAGCATCCAAACAACGGCTTCTCGCAGGCCGTTGTTTCAGAAGAAAAACCAAGACCACAAACACCGAAAAAAATTATCTCTTAAGCAACCCATCCAAACCTACAGATGGGTTGCTTTCTTTTTACAGGGCTGTATAATCCTGGCACGAGGTATGAAATCCCGACGAATCCGTGGGGTGGTGGAAAACGGCCAGCATGGGCTGGTCGTCGATATAGAGTGCCAGCTTACGAAAGGTCTGCCGGCTATCGTGATAGTCGGTTACGCCAATAAAGCCGTCGACGAAGCAAAAGAACGTATTCGCAATGCTTTTGTGAGCTCCAAACTTACCCTGCCTGTCAAACGTATCACCATAAATCTGGCCCCTGCTGACATTCCAAAAGAGAGTACTGGTTTCGATCTGGCAATTGCGGCGGCAATCTTACGTGCTTCTGACCAGTGCCAAGGCATACCGAGCGATTCGGCTATCATGGGTGAGCTTGGGCTTGGGGGCTCTGTACGACCCATACGAGGCATCATCGGCAAGCTTCTGGCCGGCAAATACCATGGGATCAACACCTTTGTCATCCCCGAGGGTAATGTGGAACAGGCCTGTCTAGTGCCAGACATCAAGCTGATCCCCGTAGCGTCCTTGACGGAGCTGTACGGGTACCTCAACAACCAGTCTCAACCCAACGTCATCGATACTTCGAACATAACCGACGTTCCATCGACAGCTACCAAGACAACCGAACCAGATCTGACCATAGAAGACGTCGTTGGTCAGGCACTCGGCAAACGGGCCATTGAAATCAGTGCTGCTGGCGGGCATAACGTACTGCTCGGCGGCCCTCCCGGCACAGGCAAGAGCATGCTTGCAAAGGTCATGCCGGGTCTACTGCCCCCCATGAACCGCGAGGAAATGCTCGAGGTCACACACCTCCACAGCCTCGCCAGCAATGATTTTAACCAACTCATTATTCAGCGCCCCTTCCGGTCACCGCATCATAGCGCCAGCAATGTCGCAATCGTCGGCGGCGGCAATAGTATTCGGCCGGGTGAAATGAGCTTGGCACACAGGGGCGTTTTGCTTTTCGATGAGTTGCCCGAGTTTGGACGAGTGACAGTAGAGGCGCTTCGCCAGCCACTCGAAACGCGTACCGTTACCATCGCCCGCGCCAAGGAGACGGCAGCGTACCCGGCGCATTTCATCTTCGTCGCGACCGCTAACCCCTGTCCTTGCGGGCACTACGGCACGAGCAAACCATGCCGTTGCTCACCGCACCAGGTCATGCAATACCGCCGGAAACTCTCAGGACCGATTCTCGATCGTATCGACATTTATGTCGATGTACACGAGATCGATAATAGCCGGTTGCTCCACGAAAAAACGCCGGAGGAGCGGACGACAAAGCTTGTCCGTGGGCGAATCAATGCCGCCCGGAAACGTCAGATAGAGCGTTTCGGCCAGGAGGGGAAACTCAACGCCGATATGAATAACCGCGAAGTGCGTAGTCTGGCGCTACTTGAACCAGCAGCCAAGAGCATGCTCGATACCGCGGCCGAGAAATTTGGCTTGAGTGCCCGTGCGTACATGCGCAGCGTCAAGCTAGCCCGAACCATCGCCGACCTGGACGATTCGGACACCATCGCGCCCCGGCATATCGCAGAAGCCCTGCAATATCGCCCGCATCAGTACCACGACGCCTAAAAGATTAAAACCCCCGTAATCACCGTTGAACTCTCAGCTCTAATCTGTTACAATCCTTGCACGAAAGTATAAAGGAGATATCAGCATCAGCACTAGCACGCGCCTGAATGGACAAATTCGGGCACCACAACTCCGAGTTGTGGACCAAGACGGCAAACAACTCGGCGTCATGAGCCGCAACGAAGCATTGCAGCTAGCAGCCGATCAGGAACTGGATCTTGTCGAGATTTCGCCGGGTGCGGATCCGCCGGTCTGCAAGATAGTCGACTGGGGTAAATACAACTATCAGAAGACGAAGCAGGCTCAGAAGAACCGTAAGGCATCGAAGTCACTCGACATGAAACAGATGCGTTTCGGCCTCAAGATCGGCGACCATGATCTCGCCGTCAAGATGAGGAAAGTCACTGGTTTCCTCGAGGCTGGGCATAAGGTGAAAATTACGCTTTTCTTCCGCGGCCGCGAACTAGCGCACAAAGATATCGGCTTTAAGCTTGCCGAGCGGGTCATCGCTGACTTCGACGACACCATCGTTGTCGACCAGCAACCACAGCTTACCGGGAAACAACTTTCGTTTGTTATCAGAGGCGTCGCCAGCAAGACCGTGAAACCCGCGGCCGACGAAACGGCTACCGAAGATACGACATCATCAAACTAACGATTTATTGAGGAGGCATCATGCCAAAGCTCAAGTCTCATAGCGGGACCAAAGACCGCGTACGAGTCACCAAGAACGGTCGTGTTCGCGTCCGTCACTCACACGCCAGCCACTTCCTCCAGAAGAAAAGCGGCGCACGTAAGCGCAAGCTGGCTGGTTTGGAGACCTTGAACGCCACCAACAGCAACATAATCCGCAAAAAGTTGGGGGTATAGGCCGTGCGTGTCAAACGAGGCGTGCCAGGGCACGCAAAACACGTTAAGGTCCGTAAAGCTACCAAAGGCATGAGTCACCCGAACCGGGTGAGCGTGAAGCGCGGCAAACAGGCTGTCACCAAGAGCCTGCAGTACGCGTACCGTGACCGCCGCAACCGCAAGCGCACCTTCCGGGCGCTGTGGAACACCCGCATCAATGCTGCTGCGCGTGAGAATGGGACCACCTACAGCCGTCTTATTGCAGGCCTGAAAGCATCTGGTGTCGAACTCGACCGCAAAGTCCTCGCAGAGCTGGCTGTCAACGAGCCAAAGGCGTTCACCGCTGTGGTCAAGACCGCCAAAGTTGAGAAGTAGCCCTACTACCTCTCACAGTAAAACACCCCTGTTCAGATGGGGTGTTTTACTATCTACGCCAGATTCATATACCGATTCGTAAGCGCTATCTGGGCGCCGCCGTAGGAGGAAACTCGAGAAGATGTGGTATACTTACCCCTGTTAGATTACTAGCCAATCGCTCGTCCCTTCATAGACTAGAGGAAAGTCCGGGCAGCATAGGGCATGACAGTTGCTAACGGCAACCAGGGGTA
>CAYWOA010000023.1:0-12652 GCA_964459795.1 uncultured Candidatus Saccharibacteria bacterium
ATACGCTTCAATTTCTTTTTGAATATCTTGGTATTGTGTGTAAAATTCGTCGTTTTTTACTCGCTTAGCGTATGTTAGCTTTGTATTCGCCATATTACATAATATTGTACTCCAAAAACAGATTAGAAAATAATGTATATGTCTAATTCCTTGCACACTTTCCTATTCATGGCAAAATTTTAAAAAAAGTTTTACGGCCGTTAATGTATTCGTGATGTTTAAACGCTAAATTTACTACCCCCCTGATTTTGCAGGGGTTATCTCTTATTTACATGTCGTTTACTGTATCACTGTGGTGGTCAGTAAGGTTCTAACTTGTACTAGCACGCCCTGCCAGAAATTTGCAAAGTTAGCTGCCTAAGCAATCATTGGGCAACGCGAAACTTTCACCACCAGACGCAGCGAATGCCAAGTCGCTGCATTTTCAGCGAGCATCAAAGTGTTGGGAGTCTCCGGTACCGTATGTCCAGCTAAAACCTGAGCTCGTCATGTCTTTTACGAGCACATCACCACGCTGTTTCCAGGTGTATTTGCTGACGTCCTTGTATGCCCACCATGCGTTTGGTGTCCAGCCCACAGCCGAGTGATACGGGTTCTCATACGGATTGATGTCGACCGCGGTGCCATACGAATGTGGTGAGAGCGTTCCCGGGTTCCCGTCAACCCACCGGCAGTTGAACGTTGAGGTGTTATCGTGCCGCATCGAGGCATAATCATCGGCGCCATGCGTACGTGAGCTGTAGCCAAACCTATCAGACCGGTACATGCCGTGCAGTGGTATCTGGTCCCGATAGATTTTAGTGAAGGCTGAGACAAATTGTGATTTATGGCTCGCTCTGAACACCATCTCGCCGCGATGACGATAGCCATCAAAGCCCCAGTAATTTACGTACATTATGGCTAGCTGGTTGCGTCCGACAGGACAACCAGCATGCCAAGATTTTCCGGTCATATCGCGCCATACGTCGTCCGGAATTGCTCGCACAACGGGGTTTGCACCCGTACCAACTGCTGCGGGCTGCGGGGCTAGGTAAGTTGGTTTTGGTGCCGAAGCAGGAAGCGTATATACAGTGCCCGCAGGCTTGACTGTGGGCTTAAAAGCACTATAGGTATCGCCAAATGTTGTTCCTGTTTCTCTAGCTATAAACATCCAGTACGTCGGAGTGCTGACCTTGGTTCGCCAGGATACGTTGCCGTTCGCATCGGTCACTAATTTAATGGGTTTTTGCCACTGGCTGTCGAAAGCGTCCCTACTATATACAAGTATTTTAGCTCCAGCGACAGCCGGCTGACCTTGGACTCTCGAGTCGGCGACTGAAAGGTGCGCGCGATATGTTTCAACAGACTCAGCCGTCACCTTGGCAGGACCTGCATAGCTTATTTTTGTGCGTGCCACGAAGCCAGTCACGATGACCTCAGAGCTCATGCTCGACTGATACGTGACATCGTCTATATAGACTGCGCGAAATCTCGCCGATAGTTGTTTAATGGCAACGTTAGTGGAAAAAGCACCAGTTCCATCGGTATTCACGGTAGCTACGGTTTGCCAATCATTTCCACTTACATACATTTGTATCTGTACCGGTACGTTTTGTAATGGAGTAACGGGTCCTGGTGGAGTCGTCGACAGGTCGGTGAAAGTTAGCACTCCGCTCAGGGTGTCTGCACTGTTTAGCCAGACTGATGGTGATTGTGCTGACAGGGTAATGTCTGTGTGCGTCAGAGTCACGGGCGTGATCGTTTCAGCTCTCTTGACAGTCAATTTTTTTGTTCGTGACTTTTTGCCCGACACAGCTTTTTTCGATGCAGCGCTCGCCTGAGAAAACGACGAGCCTGTCTGACCATAGGCGCCCAAACTTAAAGTGAATAATGACAGCACCACTAACGGCACAAACAATCTCACTACATGGTTCCAGCGCATAAGTTGTAGTCCTCTGCAATTACTAAATAGTATATTAACACGTAGTAGCACAATAATCTATAACAGTTTTTTCTAGGTTTAATCTTTGTGATAGGAATGGAACAGTTTGTTGTTTGGTAATACGATCCTCAGAAGCCTCGTGTGCAAATGAAAAAAGAGCTCCAGAGGGGCTCCTTTTTCATTCGTGCGCGCCCACCCGCGGCGGGTGATGCGTCAATAGAGAGACGACCGTTCGACACATGTATCTTGCGTGGCACACATGCCGCTGGCACAATTCCTTATCTTTTCTGAAGGTGTTTGTTTCAAGCGCCGCTTTAGGCGCACGAACTAAGGTAAGCGTAGGCTTTACCGCGCAGTTTGTCAAGCTAAAGCAGCCTGGGCACTACAAGCTTTCGAGAAATGCCCGCAAAGCGGCGATCGGACGAATCTGCCCGTAGACTGCTGCATAATCTTCTCCCGAAAGCTCGGCGCGGGTTTTGCCACTATACCCATCCGGGCAAAATATAGCGTCCCAGCCGTGCCCGCCTGTACCCATCGGTTTTGCAGCTATGATGCCGCGTGCAGATCCAGTGAAACAGCGCAGCTGTGAACCATCGAAATACGCCATGGCCGCACTCGCAGTAGCCGAACGATCATCGAATGAATCAAGCATCCGGCACAGCAGCTCAAGCCCTCCTGGTGACTGTTCAAAATATTTTATGAAGGGGCCTGGTAAGCTGTTAAGGGCTGAAAAACTGAGACCGATATCGTCAACGAGAACCGGCACGCCGAGCAACTCATACGCCTGCCGTGCTTTGTGCGTGGCGATCTCCTCAAGTGATGTCGATTGGATTTCTTCTAGCTCGATCTTGCGGTGCTCAAGCGGCAAGCCGAGGAGCCGACCCAGGTAGTCAGCTTTGTGCTGATTACTCGTAATGAATAGCGGTAATGCAGCGCTCATATTAGCCCGAGAAACTCATTTTCACTGATGATTTTGGTGCCGTATGCCTCAGCTTTTTTCAGCTTGCTGGCTCCGACTTTGCCACCGCTGACAAGGAAGCTTGTATCTTTACCGACCGCAGATTGGAATGTGCCCCCCAGGGCGCGGATGCGGTCAGCTGCTTCATCTCTGCCCATACTCTCCAATGTGCCGGTGATTACAAAGCTTTGGCCCTCCAGCTTGCCTGACTTTTTTTCGAACTGCGGCTCCACACCGAGTGAAGTAAACTTATCGAGGAGGGCTAGATTGTCGTCGTCGGCAAACCAGGCGGCGATCGATTCGGCCACAACCACCCCAACGCCGTCGACTGCCTGGAGTTCATCGATAGTAGCACGCGCAAGCGCATCAAGTGACCCAAACGCGTTACTCAGATCAATCGCTGTTTGGGCACCAACATGACGAATGCCGAGACCGAAGACAAATCGCTCGAGTGGTGGACGCTTTTTGGCAGCAATGGCGCCAACGAGTTTGGCGGCTGAAATGTCGGCGAAGCGTTCTATTTCCAGCAGATCAGTCTTAGTTATGCGGTAAATATCTGCGAGATCAGTTACTAGGCCTGCATCGACGAGCAAAATGACATTTTTCTCGCCCAATGTATCAATATCGAGGGCGCCCTTACTGGCAAAGTGCTCAAGGCTACGTTTTAAGATGAGGTCAGAGTCGGATCCCTTAACGCGGTATACGACCTCTCCGGTGGGACGCTCAAACTCAAGCTCGGGGTACTGGCGCGCCAGCTCAGCAGGGAAATCAAACGGCTGAGAGTCCTTGGGTCTAAGCTCGACGAGTACTGACTGCACCTGCGGAATGATATCGCCGGCCTTAAATATGATAACGGTGTCGCCTCGTCGGGTGTCCAGCCGGGTAATTTCGTCGGCGTTATGTAGGCTGGCGTGCTGCACGGTCGTGCCGGCGACCTGCACTGGGTCAAAGACAGCGACAGGAGTAGCCGCTCCGGTTCGCCCGATAGAAATGACGATATCCTTGATGACGGTGGTAGCCTCCTCAGCCGGAAACTTGAAAGCAACGGCGCCGCGGGGAGTCTTGCCGACAATCCCCAGCCGCTCAAATAGTCGGCGGTCGTTGAGCTTGATGACGACACCGTCGATGTTAAATTTCAGGCTATTGCGCGTCTGAGCGAGATGATTGATGTACTGCATGACCTCGTCGACACCATGAACGACGCTCGTCATCTTGCTTGTCTCGATACCGAGCTCAGTGAGCACGCGGTAACCGTAGGCGATAGTCGGTGTATCGTTTGGATCGTCTCGGAGGATATCGTAGCCGATAAAATACAGCGGGCGCTCAGCTACCAGTCGGGGGTTGAGTTGCCTGATAGTTCCGGCGGCGAGGTTGCGAGGATTCTTAAACAGCGGTTCGCCGGCTTGCTCTCGGACACTATTGAGTGTCGTGAAATCGTCCCTGAAAATGACGATTTCGCCGCGGATTTCCGTACGTCCCCGTAAAAAGTTAGCAAACTGTTGATTTGGTCGCAGACTCAGTGGCACATTCTGGATAGTCCTGACATTGGCCGTTACGTCCTCACCGATCAGCCCGTCACCCCGGGTCACGGCCTGAACCAGCTGGCCAGCTTCATAGATGAGCGAGCAGGCGAGACCGTCCATCTTGACGTCGCATAGATATTCGTCACTGACCGACGGTTCTGCTCTGAGCATGCGCTCCGCCCAGGCCGCCAGCTCGCCGTGGTTAAACACGTCAGCTAGGCTAACCATACGCGTACGATGCTGAACCTTTGTAAATTCGTCGAGGGCTTTGCCAGCCACGCGCTGTGTCGGGCTATCCGGCGTGATGAGTTCCGGGTGTGCTTCTTCAAGCTGAGCGAGTTCGTGCTTGAGACTGTCGGCGGCAGCCTCGCTCATTGTCGATTCATCGAGTACATGGTAATGGTAACGGTAGTCATTAATCAGCTCGCGGAGCTTTAAAGCGCGGGCACGAATGTCATCGATCGGTGTTAGACTAGGCATCGTTTAGCAGCTCACGGTATAGGGTATACATATAGCTATGCGTCAGGGGAAACCAGAGCAGGGAAATAAAAAAGAACACCCAGACAACCAAAGGGGTCAGGATGAAGAGAAACGGCAATACGGCGAGGCTTGTGCCAACGATAAGCACTAGGGGCAGCAGCAGTACCTTCCGCCATATGAGTAAGCGTCGACCACGTACAAGCTGCCCGGCACTTCTGATGGCTTGCCACGGCTCAGTATCAGGCAGAGTAACGATGTAGAGTGCAAACACCGAACCTGTCACCATGCGTAGCGACCATAAAGCAAGGCCCAAAAAAGCCAGTAATGTCACTGCACGCTCGGCAAAACCGGTGACAATGCCGCCGCTGATAAGTGACCCATAGACGTACGAGCCGATAGTAAGCGGCAGGAGTTGTAGTCCGATGATAACGACAACGCCCAGAAACTGAATGAGCGGGTACATACCGTGGTAAAAAGCAGTCTTTACAGCGACTGGCTGCCCTGCTTGGCTCTGACGAAGTACCCAGATGATAGCTAAACTGCAAATAATGAACAAGATCGCCTGGTAGATACCGCCACTGGCCGATGTCGAAGCGTTATTCCCTTCAAACAGCGCCGAAAGTTGCACCACGACGCTTTGCAGTTTGCCGCTCGCACCGGTGAGCACACTATCGAGCAGCGCCTTGAGCGTCACGAAATCCTGTGTGCTAGAAAATCCGCGTACGAGCAACACGATGCCGAGACCGTAGATGAGCGTAATGCCACCGATAGCTTCTTTGATTTTGATAACGTTTTCGATACTCGTATGTAGCATAAGCCTGGCCTTGGGCAAGGGCGCGGCGGCGTGCTTGTTCTGTGTCCGGGTGCGCCAGGTTTTTGGGTTGTTCCAAACTCGTTTGGGCGGCTTGAGCCGTCGTACATCACGTTCGTCAACCTTTGGACCTTGACTCTGCGAGGAGCCGGGGTACCTGGTAAGTGTCATACGAGACGCCTGTTTTGACTTGGCGGATTGTTTCCTCCGTGACCCGGTAGGCTCAGACATTGAGCGTCATACTCCTCAGACGAGCAATACGGTCTTCGATGGGTGGATGGGTTGAAAAGAGCGCCGTTAAACCACCTTTGCGTAGTGGGTTAGCGAAGAACAGATGTGCCGTGGAAGTATTTTGTCGCTTAAGCGTGCTGCCAGTCTGAGCAATCTTTTCGAGCGCGCTAGCAAGGCCCTCAGGGTAGCGCGTCGTCAGAGCACCAGTCGCATCAGCTAGATACTCGCGTTTTCGCGAAATGGCGAGCTGGATCATAGTCGCGACGATGGGCGCAACCAGTGCAGCGACGATGCCGGCAAGCATAATGTAAGGGCTATTGTTTTCGCTGTCTCGGTCTCGAAACCATGTCATCCTAAGGATAAAATCGGCGATAACCGATACGACTACACTGAGCGCGAAAGCAATCATACTCACCCTGATGTCGTAGTTCTGAACGTGACCGAGCTCGTGTGCGAGAACACCCTCGAGCTCCGCGTCGCTCATAATGTCGAGGAGGCCTTGCGTCACACAGACTGCTGCGCTCGATGGGTTGCGGCCAGTGGCAAATGCATTGGGTGCCGGGTCGGCCATGATAAACACTCGTGGCATCGGTAAGCCGTCGGTGATACATAGGTTCTCGACCGTGCGCCACAGCCGGGGATTATCACGTTTCTGGATTTCTTTGGCGCCATTCACCGCGAGACTCATTCGCATGCCAGCGAAGTACGTGGTGAGTGCGTAGGTGAACCCGAAAACGAGACCTGAGATTGCGAGGCTCGGACTATTGTACATCTCAGACAAAAGGTAGCTCAGCCCACCGATAAACGCGATGAACACAACCATGATAAGCCATGATTTTCGCTTATTGGCCGCGATTTCGGTGCGCATGACTATTTTGCCCTAATCCAATGCTAAAATTGCACGTCGGTCGGCTTTTGGATAGCAGCACTTTCTGCATCGTCAACCTCGAAAAACTCGCGATCAGTCTTGAAACCGAGCATAGAGGCAAGCAGGTTGGTCGGGAAAACACTGCGCTTCGTGTTGAACGATCGGACCGCACTGTTATAGTAGCGCCGTGAGGCTTGAATCTTATCTTCAGTATCTGTCAGCTGAGTCTGTAGCTCTTGAAAGTTTGTTGATGCCTTGAGATCGGGATAGGCTTCCGCCACCGCAAAGAGGCTTTTTAGTGCTGCCTGAAAATCGCCTTCGGCCTTAGCGGTTGCCGCGGGACCCTGAGAAGCCGCGTCAATGGTATTGGCACGAGCCTTGGTGATGGCCTCAAAGACGCTGCTTTCGTGCTTTGCGTAGCCCTTAACAGTGTTGACAAGATTCGGTATCAAATCAGCTCGACGCTTCAGTTGGACGGTTATATCGCTCCAGGCTTCGTCGACATGAATCTTCGACTTTACCAAGCCGTTGTACAGAGCTGCCAGCACGAGTACTAGTAGGACAATAACACCTATAATTACAAAACCCATACATCCTCCTTCAATTACCTCTCTAGTATAGCCCAAGCTGGTTACGCTCACAACAGTGGTATTATGAAACCATAAGCTTATGAGACTTGTTACCGTACCTCCGACGTCACCACGACCAAAACGGCGGCGTAGTGCCGTAAAGTTTTTTACCGTTGGGATTATGTGTATCGCAGCAGCACTGGCGTGCAACTATTTTCGTCCCTTGCCACGGGTTACCGTATCGCTGCGACTCCCAGCGGCTCCACCAGTTTCATCGGCCAATTTACCGTGGCCAACCCAAGGTCATGCTGCACTTGCCGCCGCAAGTTACGGCGCGCTGGCCGCGAAAGATGGGGACGCTTCTATGGCGACCGCTAGCATCGCGAAAGTTATTACTGCGCTCACCGTGCTAGAGAAGAAGCCGCTGCAACGAGGTGAAACCGGCCCGGTGCTTACAATGACGCAGGCCGATGTAGACTTCTATGCAGCCGAAACAATCCGAAACGGTTCCGCTGTGCCCGTGTACGTCGGTCAGCAGCTCACTGAATATCAGCTGCTACAGGCCATGCTGGTGCCGTCTGCGAACAACATTGCGAATAGCCTCGCCGTTTGGGCTTTTGGCGATCTCAACTCGTATACTGATTACGCGAATAATTACGTAGCCCAACATGGGCTGACCCACACTCATATTGGGAGCGATGCTAGTGGTTACGATCCGAGCACGATCAGTACCGCCGAAGATCTTGCCCAACTCGGCCTTATCGCAGTCAAAAATCCGGTGTTACTGGAGATTGCCGGTCAACGCTCAGTCATATTGCCTGGTATCGGCACGTTTTATAATTACAACAGTGCTCTCGGTATCAGTGGCATCGATGGTCTCAAAACTGGCAACAGCGAGCAGAATCCTGGAGCGTTGCTGTTCTCGGCGGCTTTCGGTGTGGCCGGCTCACCGCTGCGTCTCACCGGTGCAGTGCTCGGTGCCCAGAGTCTGAGCGAAGCTATTTCACAGGCAGAGATGGTGGTGAACGGTGCTAAGGCCGGTTTCGAATCAGTCACGTACTTGCGTACCGGACAGGCGGTGGGAAAAGTCGAAACTGCTTGGCACTCGGACGTAGCTATAACTGCGAAATCAGACCTGCGTATTGTGAGATGGAAAGAAAGCCCGATTGTCGTTCGCAAAACACTACACTCACCGAAGGTCGGTGCAGTCGGTGATGTCGGCACGATTTCACTGCGAACCGGCGACGTCAAGGCTACTACTGCCGTAGCCATAACCCAGCCTATCCAAGCGCCAAGTTTCTGGTGGCGTCTAACGAGGCACTAACCCTACGGACCAGTATCATTTCTCGTCTGCTATACTTACAGGTAGCGTTATGGCTGATCAATTTTCTGCCGCTTTCTTCCGCGCAAACCGAGCTAAACTGCAGCAGCAGCTTGGCGATGGGCTTATTGCACTTACTGCACACGGGGTATTACAGCGCAGTAGCGATACGACGCACTCGTTTGCCCAGGAGCGTAATTTTTGGTACCTGACGGGTGTCAATGAGCCGGATGTGATTCTGGTCATGGAGGAGCGTGAGGCGTATCTCATCGTCCCGCCAAGCGACCCTACTCACGAGGTTTTTAACGGATCGCTCGATCACGATAGTCTGAGCCAAATTTCTGGTATCGATGTAATCCAGACGTATGACATTGGTTGGAGGCGCCTGCGGGCATCGCTCAGGAAAACGCGTCTGGTGCACACGATAGTGCCGGGGCCGTTATACGAACCACATCACCGCTTTTACGTAAACCCGGCACGTCGAAGATTTTACCACGCGCTTCAACGAGCGAGCGGCGCGGCAACGACATTTCGGGACATTCGCGCAGAGCTATCGAAACTGCGTGCAGTTAAGCAGGACGTTGAATTGGAAGCTATTCGCCGCGCCGTCGATATCACGGTCGAAACCATCGAGTCACTGCGAGGAGCAGCAACACTAGAGACCATGCAGACGGAATACGTGCTTGAAGCAGCAATCAGTGAAGGTTTCAGACGGCGGGGGGCAGCCGGTCATGCTTACACGCCTATCGTGGCATCGGGCATGCACGCGACCACTCTCCACTATGTGGCCAATAACGGTGCAATGATACCGGGGGATTTAGTAGTGCTTGATGTGGGAGCCGAAGTCAGCAACTACGCTGCCGACATTTCGAGAACTGTCAGCCATAAGCCAGTAAGCGATCGACAAGCTGCGGTGTATGATGCAGTGAGACAGGTCCAGAGTACAGCTCAGACGTTGCTGCGCCCAGGTACGCTGCTTCGTGAGTATGAACAGCAGGTATGTACGCTCATCGGCGAACAACTGGTGATGCTTGGACTTGTCTCGGATAGTACAGACCACTCAGCCGTAAGACGTTACTACCCGCACGCCGCCTCACATTTTCTCGGTCTGGATGTCCACGATGCGGGTGACTACAACCTGCCACTTGAAGCAGGCATGGTTCTCACCTGCGAACCCGGCATATACATACCCGAAGAAGGAATTGGGGTGCGAATAGAGGACGATCTTCTCATTACAAAGAATGGTGTTGAGAATCTGAGCCGCAATTGTTCCTACGAGCCATACGTCATATAATGCTTGTGCAATGCCGACGATAAAAAGACAGGGGTTTGTGTACACGTTTTTGCTACGTTGGTTTGT
This sequence comes from uncultured Candidatus Saccharibacteria bacterium, assembly GCA_964459795.1. Lineage (GTDB taxonomy): Bacteria > Patescibacteriota > Saccharimonadia > Saccharimonadales > UBA4665 > JAGXIT01. Next base: position 10,043 of record CAYWOA010000023.1, read on the forward strand.
AAGTAGTCTTGGTCTCTGGACTGCGGCCGGCCTCTTGCAGGGTGCGGTCGAGTATCAGGACCGTTTCAGCGTCATCATCATTGCCGGGGCCATCTTAGCGCTCATCAATTCCATTGTTAAACCGCTACTCGTCATCGGCACATTGCCAGCGATACTGCTGACGCTTGGTCTTTTTATGTTAGTTATAAATGGCGCCACGGTGTACCTGGCGAGCAAGCTTTATGCGCCGCTGCATATCGAAAGTTTTAGCATCGCCATCCTGACAGGCGTCATCATCGGTTTGGTAAATTACCTCGTCATCGCTATACTAGAAACACGATGAGTATATATAATTACGTTTCCATCGTTTCGATGCTGTTCATGACGTTGCTCATTTTGGTACAAACCAGAGGTGCTTCGCTCGGGGCTGGCATCGGCAGTAGTGGTGAGGTGAATACTGAGCGTCGTGGTACTGATAAGACCATCTACCAGCTGACGATTATTTCTGCACTTGTTTTTGTTATGTCACTCCTGCTCGGCGTGATTATTGGCTAATTAAGGCGAAAGGTGGTGGCTTTCTCTCGGCTATGGTAGTTATTGACAGGACAACACGGCTACGCATGCGGCGCATGTTTCGGCGTCGCCAAAAGCAGGTCGAAGCGGCAACACAGCTCGCTGAGACCCACTTTGATGATAATTTCATTGGCCGCATCGAGCGTTTGCTCGACGTTCAGCGGTTTGTCATCGGTTGGCTTTTCCTGGTTGTTCTCATCACAATCCTCACTATATTCCAGACCGTTGGTCTCAACAAATACTACTTGAAACTCGGACCGGTACCGGGAGGCGTTTACAACGAAGGCATGGTTGGTACGTTTAGCAACGCAAACCCAATCTACGCGACCGGCGCCGTTGATACCAGTCTGTCGCGGCTCATTTTTGCTGGTCTATTCAAGTATGATGACAGCGATCAACTGGTTGGCGACCTGGCGAAAGGCTACAGCCTAGATGACACAGGCCGTGTGTATACCGTACATCTTAAAAACAAGCTTACTTGGCACGACGGCAAGCCGCTGACAAGTCATGATGTCGTTTTCACGTACAACCTTATAAAAAACCCGGATACTCGTTCACCACTTTTCACAAGCTGGCAGGGCATAGAGGTGTCTGCGCCTGATGAGCAAACAGTCGTTTTTCGTCTTCCGAATGCGCTCACAGCGTTCCCGTACAGCCTCACAAACGGCATTGTGCCGCAGCATATCCTTGGCTCTGTGCCTGTCAGTCAGCTACGAGCGAGCAGCTTCAACACGACGAAACCGGTGGGTGCGGGACCATTTGCCTGGGATGCATTGCAGCTCGGAAATAGCGTCAAACCAGGCTCGAATAATGCCTCAGTGTCACTGAAAGCGTTTTCTGGCTACAATGGTGGTGAGCCGAAACTCAAAGGGTTTGTACTGCATGTGTATGACAACGATGAGCGCGTCATAAAAGCGTACAAACAACGCAACATTGAGGCGATTGCTGGACTCAAGAACGTGCCGGAAGAGCTACATAACGATTCATCAACAGTCGTCCATAATTTCCCCACCACGGCCGAGACGATGGTGTTTTTCAAGACAAACGTTCCCATCCTTAGCGATGTGCAGGTGCGGCGCGCACTTGTTTACGGCGCAGATCGCACCGCAGTGCTTAGTGCGCTAGGCTATTCGGTTCGTCCCGTGCGCTCGCCGCTACTGATCGGGCAACTGGCGTACGACAAAACATACGAACAGCCCGTGTACGACCCGACGACCGCCAACCAGATCCTTGACAAGGCCGGTTGGATACGTGGTAAAGACGGAGTGCGGGTAAAAGACGGCCAGCGACTCCAGTTCCAGGTACTTGCCGAAGATAACCATGATGACCGCGTAGCGCTTCGCACCCTACAGATTTCGTGGCGAGGCATTGGCGTCGTCATGCTCCCAGCATTGCAACAGACTTCAGATTTTCAGAGCTCGGTTGAGACACATTCATACTCGGCACTGCTATACGGTATATCGGTAGGGCAGGACCCAGACGTGTTTGTGTACTGGGATAGCTCACAGGCAGATATTCGGAGCTCGAACCGTCTCAACTTTTCAGAGTATAAGTCGACGGCAGCCGACACGTCACTCGAATCTGGAAGGACCAGGCAAGACCCACTTATTCGCGCCGTCAAGTACAAAGGCTTCCTAAAAGCCTGGCAAGAAGACGCGCCAGCGCTTGGTCTATACCAGCCAACTACGCTCTACCTGACACGTGGGCGTGTTGCTGGACTTAAAGATCATCTCATCAATACCGATGCCGATCGTTACTACTCAGTCAATGAGTGGGCAGTCAAGACCGGCAACATTCCAAAGTCATAGCCACAGATTCTCAGACTACATAGCAAACAACATACAAAATGCTCCCAGTTTCTTAGTTTACCGAAAGCTTCTATTTTTCCTAAAGCAAAAGCATCGTTAAAGAAAATCTCAAAATGATCAAAAAAAGAGCGCGATTGCGCTCAATCTCCGAATTCAGCCATTTCTGGTGCGGATGAGAGGACTTGAACCTCCATGGGGTTGCCCCCACTAGTACCTGAAACTAGCGCGTCTACCATTCCGCCACATCCGC
>CAYWOA010000024.1:0-12070 GCA_964459795.1 uncultured Candidatus Saccharibacteria bacterium
CCTACGATGCGACTGCGCCGACCACGCCAGTGGCAACTCCGGGAGCAGGCACGTATGACACTGCTCAGCTGGTCAGTCTGGCCAGCACCGATGCGGGCAGTACGCCAACCATCTACTACACGACGGATGGCTCAGATCCGAGCAACAAAAATGGCACAATGTATGCCGGTGCCTTCACGGTCAGCGGTAGCAAAACCGTCAAAGCTATCGCCTACGATAGTGCTGGCAATACGAGCGATATCCTGACTGCCGACTATACGATTACCTCGTCCGCATCGGGCGATAACGGGTCAGTCCTCGGCGACGAGACATCCAACCCTCAGCAAAACGGCGGCAGCACTGGGAATAGCAGCAGCACAGGTAGTAGCAGTAGTAGCACCAATAGCACTAGCGGCGGCGGTGATACGACAGGCGAAGTGCTTGGGACTGAGACGACAACGCCCGAGGATACAAGCAGCGACGCCGGCAGCAAGGGTCAAGTGAAGAGCCTGAGCACCGTCAGCAAGACAGACGAATCTGGACAGAATAGTGGCCGCTTCCTCGGCCTCGGCTGGTGGTGGCTGCCCATATTGGCCCTGCTTGCCGGTTTCTTCTGGTTCCTGCTCGGCCGCCGCAGGCATGGCGAAGAGCAATAAACCGCGCCTAGTGTTCACGCTGGGTAGCACGGTTACGGATAAAACTTCAGAGTAACTAAGTTCCTCGGCGTCACGCAGTATCCCGCCCAAATCACACAGCATAACCTTGAACCTATGCATCTTGCTCTTTGGTTTTTGACCATTCGAAATAGTACTGCAGCTCGGCGATTGACGCCTGAATGTCATCGTACGCCCGGTGTGCGTCCTTTTTCTCAAAGTCAATGCCGTAGCGGCCCTGCATAAAGACCTTCCAGGCACTCACATCGAGCATGCGATAGTGTAGCTTCAGATCGAGCTTCGGCCACCAGTGCCGGATGAAATTTCGGTCATTATGGATACTGTTGCCGGCCAGCACTGCCCGCTCCGTGCCAAACTGTTGTTCAACCAGGGCAATCAGCTCAGCCTCGACCTGTTCGCTGGATTTCGCGGCAGCGGGATCACTCGTTTTGCGAATGAACTCATCGCGATTCTCTGGGTAGTCTTGCCACCAAATGTTCTTTTGCATCCGATCGGTTACGACCTCAGCCGGCTGCTGCACGATTGCTTCATACGTTGCCAACGTATTAAATTCAAAATCCGTTATCTCTGCCGCGACCTCGAGAATAACATCCGCCTCAGGGTCAAGCCCGGTCATCTCCAGGTCGACCCACAGCAATTTCGTAGGGAATGCCCGGGTATCAATCTCACTCATTACTTAAATAGTATACCCAACTTTCCCCAATCTATTACTTTTGCTCAAATCAGCCTTTGAGCGAACAGATTAGGAGGGCGATCGAGAGAAGAGCGGAGAGCTATGCGCGCCAGATGGTGGGGGTCTGTCTGAGCCACGTACCGTCATGAAGCTGCTCGACAATCGCCCGCGCGACTGACTGCCGGTTAATTGTTGCTGCACCGCCGGACAGTTTGGCGGAAAGCTTGTACTTCTCAGACCCGAGATTATTCATGACGGGCGAACGGATAATCGTCCAATCAACATCCGAAGCACGGAGTACCGCCATGTGCTCCTCGCCATCAGCCAGCACGTTTGGCGCAAGCTTCTGTAGCATGACGCGGTTCGCTTTTTGAACAAAGGTCGGCTCATCATCTGGAGTAAATGCAGCATTTCCCGTCAGGGAGACGATACGCCTCACTCCGTGTTTATCCATCGCCGGCACGATAGCCTTCATCGCGGCCGTCAGAACATCACCGGCTTCACTCCCCCAGTTGCTGAGACATGAGACAACCGCATCAGTCCCATCGATAACCTTAGCAACAGCCTGCGTGTCATGAATATCCAGTTGCTTTACGTACAAATGCGGCGTCCCTTGGAAGATATCGTGTTTGTACGCAGCGGCGAACACATCATACCCTTCCGCCAATAGCAGCTCCACAACTCGTGATCCGACTCTGCCTGAAGCCCCGAAAACAGCTACTTTCATAGTTATCAAATTATAAGACACATACCCGATGCGTTTCAGGGATATATCTTACACGTACCTTTGGCTGGGGCTTATTTCTTGGCCGCAGCGAGTGCTTCGGCGTACCACGTTAGATCACCTAGCATCGCCTGGAGCGCACCATTCGGGCCATGGGGGTTGGCCGCCAAATCAGCGTTGAGGCTTCCTGCTTCATCAAAAGCCATACCCGCCATCGTCGGGATGTAGACTGCTCGCGGCACAGAAACAGCCAAGGTGCCAGCCACTACAGCGCGCAACGTGTGTACCGCTTGCGCACCTCCAGTTGAGCCATGCGCCACGAGAGCAACAGGCTTGCGCTCAAGCTCATAGGCTACATGGTCAAGGGCGTTTTTCAGCACGGCCGGCAGTGTCCGGTTGTACTCCGGCGTCACGATGATGATGCCGTCTTTTTCGGCAAGCTTGTCCAGCCACTTTTTGATATTGCCTTCTGGCTTACGCCCTGGGTTATATTGCGGCGAAATTGCCTCATTGAAAAATGGCAGCGTGTAATCGCGCAGGTCTAGGATTTCTGCCTCCATACCATCCAGCTTCTCTGCTGCTGCAGCAACCCACTTTGCTGCGCGGTCAGAGCTCCTGCCTTCGCGCGTACTACCGACGATAATTCCGACTTTCATATTCACTACTCCTCTTTATGATATACTTTGTATAGTATAGATAATACTATACATTCTATAGCAAGGCTATGGCAAGCTATGAAATCGGAACCAGGCATAATCCTAGAACAGCACATCGGTTGCATCGCCGCCGCCCTTGAAGTGCTTGGTCAGAAATGGACGGCGCTTATCATCCGTGACTTGTACGCTGGTCCGAAGGGCTTCTGCGAGCTCGAGCGCACCGTCGAGGGAATCAACCCCCGCACGCTCAGCCAGCGCCTCAGCGAGCTTGAGCGCCATGAGATTATCAAAAAAGCATCATGCACCGGTACACCGAACCGCTGTGAGTACCACCTCACCCGTAAGGGCCGTGACCTCGCTCCCATCCTCCGCGACATGGCCATGTGGGGTGCGAGGTACTCCAGCGCATCGGTCAAGCCACGGACACTGGCCTAGCCATCTTTTGCCTGGAAACCCAATGCGCAAGAGTTGATGCAATAGTGATTGCCCGAGGGATGATCATAGACGCCGGTGAAAAGGTGGCCGAGATGCGCGCCGCAGTTAGCACACGTTACTTCGGTGCGCTGCATGCCGAGTGAGCCGTCGGGGATCAGCGCGAGCGCATCATTGCTGCTGGCTTCAGCAAAGCTCGGCCATCCGATGAGCCCGGGCGTCTTAGAATCATATTTCGCATCACTCCTAAATAGTTCTGCGCCGCAGTTTACACATGTGTACCTACCGCCTCGGGTTTCTTCGAGCAGCGCACCGCTGCCCGGCGCTTCGGTGCCGCGGTCAAAGAGCACTCTTTTCTGTTCGTCACTCAAGTTGTCGTTCAGTTGCCGAATCATTTTTTCTTTGGCGGCGGCGTGTCGAGCCGATCAAGCTTGAAGACCTTCACAATGACGTAAATGGAGAAAAGTACCACGATGAAGTTGATCAGCACATAGATGAACTTGCCCCAAGTAACGGCAGTCTCAGGGCTGCCAGGGATGAGGAGAAATTGCCGTTTTTCGAGGTTATTTCCGAGGACAGCATTAAGAATCGGCGTGATAAAACTGTCGACCAGCTGCCTCACGACCGCCTGGGCCTGCAGACCGATGATGAAACCAACCGCCAGACCGACAACTGCTTTTTCGCGCAGGAAATTCACGAAGCTGCCGGTCTCACGGCGAACTGCCACCCTCGAGTCAATGAGCAACGCGGTAGCGTCCGACTCTTTTTTAGCCTTGCGGCGGCGAGTTTGGCTGGCTTTCTTCTCATGAGTGTAGGCTACATCTTCTGGCATTATTACTCCTTCGCCTCTATTGTACGCCGTTTGTGGAGGTAATACTGGCGGCGATCCTCGGTGAAATGTTCGAGCGCGTAGCGGAGGGTCATCCGCGGCATGGTCGCCGCGTGGTCTTCCAGATAGTCGGCTAAGAGGCTGTGGTCGATGCGCTTGCCGACCTCGCGCAACATCCAGCCGACGGCTTTTTGGATAAGGTCGTGGTCATCATGCAGCAGGCTATCTGCGACGACAAGAGCCTCATCGGCCCGCCCCTGTTTTATGTACGCAAAAGTGGCGACCATGGCAATGCGTCGGTCCCAGAGCAAATCAGACTGTGCCCGCTGCAAAAGCACCTCAAGTTTTTCCGGCCGACCGTCAAGGTACGACCCCACGATGTACTCGGCGCTGCAATCCACGAGGTCCCAATTGTTAATGTACGCGGTATTTGCCGTGTATAACTCGTACACCTCGCTCTGCGTGGCTGCGTCACCGCGTGCAAACCGGTCGACTAGCATCAGGATGGCCACGAGCCGCTCTTCGTGCCACGGGCTGTGTAGAAGCTTTGTTACGTCGGCGAGTGACAGATCGCGGTATTTTCTTGCGATGCTGCGAGCATCCGGCACGCTCGTACCAATAAATTTATCTCCCTCGGCGTATTCCCCTGGTCCAGCCTTGAAAAACCGCGGCGCAACCACCGCTCGCTCTGGATTCACATGTTGCCTGAGCGCCTGGCGGATTGCCGTCAACGATGACATGTCGGCCTACATCCTTTCCGGTGCACTGATGCCAAGCAACTCCAGCCCTTCTTTCAGTGTCGCCGCGTAGCGCTGAGCAAGCCAGATACGCAGTGACTCGCGCTCATCACCAAGCACACGATTCTTCTCATAAAAGCGATTGAACTCCTGCGCGAGCTCATACAAGTAGGTACAGATGTGATGTGGCATGAGTTCGTGCGTGGCCTTTTCGATCACCTCTGAGTACTCACTAAGTTTGCGCACCAGGATACGTTCATCAGGCTGCAAATCATTTTCATTTGATTGAGGAAGGGCAAGCCCCTCCTCGGGTGATAGCATCGTTTCACTCGCCATCAGCCTGCCCTCCTCCGCTTGGCTTCGCCCAGCGCCGGCGCTACGCACCGGTATCGCATTTTGAGCCTTGCTCAAAATACTCCGGGCCCTAGCGTGGGCATACTGCAGGTACGGTCCACTATTGCCGACGATACTGACTGATTCAGCCGGGTCGAAGATGATATCAGCGCCGATGCGACTTTTTAGGAATGAATATTTTATGGCAGCCAGTACGGTTGACTCGCTCTCCTGCCCGGTCGTTTCCCGGTTTGCTGCTGCAGCCGCCTCAATAACATCAACGGCGCGCAGGAAATTACCTTTTCGACTGCTCATCTTGACGCCGCCCGCCAGCTTCACATTGCCGTGGGTAATGTGACGCGTGCGCTGGGCTAAGTTCGGCTCAAACTGCTCAATAGCTTTCAACACCACTTTCATGTACTCGACGATGTCGTTGCCTGTGATAATGACCGATTGGTCGAAGTGGTAATCGTCCCACTTCTTTAGGCTAAGTCCGACATCTTTTGCTTCGTACGTCGGCAGCCCTTCGCTGTTAATGAAGACTCGGGTATGAAGACCATACGGTTCACCGACAAAAACCACCGCACCGTCACTCTCACTGAACACGCCGCGGCTTAGCTGCTCTTTCACCGCCGCGAGACCGACAGGCGCCGTCTGGCTCTCTGGGTAGTAGCGCTCAAACCCGCTGCCGATGCGGGCGTAGAAGGCATCGAAATAATCGTAGCTCCACTGGCGGCATGTCCAGTAGATCTGCGCGAAGGGTGTGTCGTGGTCGGCATCCGCGTGCAGCGCGTAGACGCGCTTGTTGGCAGCGATAATCTCGGCCTTAGCCGTTTTGTCATCTTCATAGGCATTCGTACCGACGACGTAGCAGCGCGCCATCCACTCGGAGCGTTCACTATCTGGAATCTCGGCCAGTTTCTCGGGAAGCTCACCACCCAGGTCGCGTACGATTGCCCATATCGTCTTCCCGACATGTAGCCCGACATCTCCGCCGAAGTTGACGCGGTGCACCCTGGCGCCAGCGTTGCCAAGGAGGTTCGAGATAGCGTCACCGACGACACTGGTATAGAAATGTCCGGCGTGGAGTACCTTGAACGGATTTGGGTCTGAGTATTCTGTCACGACAGTTTGACCCACTAGCGGCTTCGGCAGATTCCCGTCCAGTGACGATAGCAGCGCGCTGTCGGTCAGCCGCAGATTCAGAAAGCCCGGACCGGCGACCGTAACAGATGCCAACTGGCCATCCGATACTAGCCGCTGGCGCAGGTCCTCGCCAATTTCTCGCGGATTTTTGCCTAGTTGTTTGCCCAGCTGCAGGGCAACATTGGTCGCATAGTCGCCGAACTGCGGCTCCGGACGAGTCAGTTCCACCGCTATATCTAGCCCGTAGACCTGCTTGACGGTAGCCGCGACCGCTTCCTGTAGCTCCTGTTGCATACCGGATAGTATACAGATTTGTGCTGTGGTTGCTCAACTGGGCTGACGACTGGTATAGTTGAGGACGTATCAACTTTGTAGGAAGGTAGTATGAATAGCAATAACTATGCTGTTATTGTCGCGGGTGGTTCTGGGACGCGCCTATGGCCGCTCAGTCGGAAGGATTTGCCGAAACAGATGCAAAGCCTCGTGGGCGAGCATTCGCTGCTTGAGGATACCATAGGACGTCTGGACGAAGTCTTCGCGCCGGACCACATTTACGTCTCGACGACCGTGAATTACGTCGAAAAAATCAAGAGTATTTTGCCACATATCCCAGAAGGAAATTTCGTCATTGAGCCAGAAGCCAAGGGGCCGGCGCTTGCTTTCACCTTATTCGCCGAAGTCATATACCGCCGCGATCCCAGGGCAGTCATATTTTCGATGGCCTCAGACCATGTCATCGTCGAAAAAGACCAGTTCCAGGCGGCCCTGAGGACGGCGCAAGATTACGTCCACGCCAACCCCGGCACCATCACACTCATCGGTGTCCAGCCGACCCGACCCGACATTGGTCTTGGCTACATCAAAGTCGATGCCGAGATACAGCATGATCCGCAGGTTTATTCGGTCGAGAAGTTCGTCGAAAAGCCGAGCTTTTCGGTCGCCAAACGCTATGTCCAAAACGGTGGCTTCTACTGGAATGTCGCCTACTACTGTTTCCGGGCGAAAACATTGCTTGATGCGTACATCGAAGCGAGCCCGAAAAGTGTCGAAGGTGTCCGCCAGTACCTCGATAAAGGGGATGTCGAGGCCTTCGGGAATGCTCCGATAATGCCCCACGAGGTTGAGATAGTAAATACCAAGAAATTCCCGCTGGCAGTTGTCCCGGCTGCGTTCACCTGGGACGACATCGGCAACTGGAGCGCACTGCATGACCTCATGGCCGCGGCGAGCGGCGATGAGAACCGCATCGTCAAGCGAGCTTCAGAGCACATCAATATCGACAGTCATGGCTGTATGGTGCGCTCCGAGAATCCGCAGAAATTGATTGCGACTGTTGGGCTCGATGATATCGTCATCGTCGACACGGCAGATTCGCTGCTTGTCATGCACAAGGATCATAGCCAGGATATCAAAGCAGTTATTGAGGAGATAAAGCAGCGCGGCCTCGAACAGTACTTATAGAACGAGAATCGCAAATATTGTAATCACAGGAGGCAGAGTGGATCATTTCACCCCAGAAGCAAAGCAAAAAATCACCTCGTCAGATAAAAAAATCGTCCATATTGTCCTCATCGCGACCAAACCGGACATTATCAAACAAGCGCCCGTCTATCAGGAACTCATTCAGCGCGGTGAACTGGCGCTGCTCTGCCACACCGGCCAGCACTACGATTTCCGCTATAGTGGCGGCATGATGGAAGAGTTTGGAATCGAGCCGGACATCTTACTCAGCATCGAGGGCTCGCTAAATGCCAAAATCGCCCAGATGGTCGAGCGCTTCGGCGAGGTTGTCGAGTGGCTCCACAGCCAGGGTAAGACACCCATCCCATACATCCACGGCGACACCAGCACCTCGATGGCCATCGGGCTCGGGTCGTTCATGCACCGCGTGGCGTGTGTCCACGTCGAGGCAGGCATCCGCACCCTGACGCCAAAGCGAGAGGTCTACGAAAAGTTCTATGGCGACTTCAAAGCTGGGCGTTTCAACTGGGATGAGTACTACGCTGCAATGCAGGTTCGGGACAATTTCGAGCAAGGCAGTATGGAGCCATTCCCCGAGCAGTTCAACACCCGTGTCTCCGAGCCGGCTTCGGGCTACCACGCTGCGGCCGTGGAACTTGACCGCGAGTTTATGCTAAACGAAGGCTTTAGCCCAAACACCATCGAAGTCGTTGGTAATACCGTGGCCGATGCGACGGTGGTGGCTATCGCTGACTCAGATAAATCGACCATTTTCGAGAAATATCCGCAGCTTGAGAACGGCAAGTTTGTGCGCTTTTGCATCCATCGGCGCGAAAACACGCAGGACGAGCGGCGCTTCACCGTGCTCATAGAAGCAATGGAAAAGCTGGTGCGAGCCGGCAACCACGTACTGCTCATCTCGCTCTTCGGCACCGAGGAAGCCATCGACAAGTTTGGCCTCCGCGGTCACATCGAGAGCCTCGCCAAGGACTTCCCGGAGACATTTATTTACAGTGACGTCTGGCCCTACTACCGCGATGTCATCGCCGCCATGCGCCGCTGCGCTGCCGTCGCGACCGATTCGGGCAGCATGCAGGAGGAGATGAATATCCTCGGCGTACCGTGCGTCACACTGCGATTCGGCAGCGACCGATCGGAATCTGTACTCGCCGGCGCCAATGTGCAAGCTCCGCCAATCGATAGTGATTTTGTTGTCGAGATTATCAAGGGCGCCATGAATAACGAGAAAATGGCGAAGGTTGGCAATATCTACGGCGAGCATGTGTCGGCCAAGATTGTCGACGGCGTCCTAGCCCGTGCCAATGAAGAGCTCGGTCTCTTCCAGCCCGAAGAAGCTCGCATCGGCCTACGTAACTAAATCATTCTCTCCCAGCGCTCACAATGCAAGCTTGAAGTCTTCGATGATGTCGATCGGCGCCGGATCTTCACCGCTGAGCAGCGCGGTGTAGACAGTCACATAATCACCGAAGAGACTCGTCCACAGCACGTGCTCAAGCGCGTTGGCGCCGACGGCCTCGACGAGAAATGAAGCCGGTTTCGTGCCGGCGAGCAGTTCTTCGCCCACCCGGAACCGCGCCCGAATGCGCGGGTGCTCAAACGAGCTATGGAGATCAATGACAACGTACGGTTTGTGCTCCGGGTGACGCAGCCAGCCGACGATTTCATTGTGATCTGCTTCTGGCAATTGCCCGCACCAGGCGATTTGCTTGGCGTTTTCATTAAACCCAATTTTCCATTTGTAGGCAGCCGGCGCGAGTTTGTGACCGGCGTAGATGACGGCTGATTTGCCAGCGCACTTCTCGGCGAGTTGTTTAGCTGGATTGTGCTCGGTCACCACGTCAGGTGCAAGTTCTTTTGCCGCTTTATCGAGAAAGTCGGCTGCTCTCTCCAAATCACCGATGTCACCCACAAACAAACCGGCTGACTGCAGTATTTGCACGAGCGCTCGGAAGTTATAGCCAACAGCAAAGCGAGGTTGCACCACCTTCGGCAGTACCACCAGCGGATACCCTCGCTCTCGAGCAACGTCAGCCAGTTTGCCACCACCAGTGATAACCGCTATCTGCGCGCCATGGTAGACCGCCTGGTCGAGGGCAGCAAGTGTTTCCTCGGTGTTGCCCGAGTAGCTCGAAACGATGACCAGTGTTTTTTCGCCGACGTACGGCGGCAGACTGTAGTCGCGCACGATTTCAAATGGCACCAGTAACGTCGGCCATGTCTGGACAAGCAGCGCCGCCAGCGCTGAACCGCCCATCCCTGCATAGACGACATTCAGTACCTCGTTCGTCCTGGTAAAAACCGGTTCGGACGGCAAATCGCTGCGCAAATGGGTCGCGGTGGCAGCGACCGCCCCCAGCGTATCACCGCTGTCCAGTTCGCGCATGGCTGCCTCGTCATCAAGTATCACGCCCGCCCCCTAGTGCTTATGCTTATCGTTTGGTATTATATCCATTGTAAATTGATAATTGCTAACGGGAAATTGTCTACCAGGGGTAGGCGAAGGGGGTGGAATGCTTTTTGGACATCAGGCTGATAGTGAGTCAACCGTGCAACCGTTGGATGAGCCCACATCTGGATCAGCAGCCGATTCAACGGCCGCCCAACCGATAGTCAGTGGCAAAGACCCGGTGGGCAGTACTGCTACCCCCAGCGGGCCAGCTAAGGTAACGACCGCGTCCCCAGTACCCGCCTCCATCTCAACCACCTCAACCGATTCATTGTCCCCAAAGGCAGATACTTTGGCGGTAGAGACCCAAGTCATCTCCCCGCCCACGGAGACGGTTCAGGCGCCGGGAGTAACCACCACTGATGACAGCAAAGACCTCCTTAAGTTGAAACAGCAGGCGCTTAGTCAGTTAGCCCCGCTCGTCGACCAGCTGGAACAGTCGCCCGAAGAGAAATTCAAGACAACCATGATGATGCTGCAGAGCACCGACAACCAGGCTCTCATCAAGGATGCCTATGCCGCCGCCCAAGCTATTACCGAAGAGAAAGCCCGTGCCCAGGCGCTTCTCGACGTCGTCAACGAAATCAATTACTTCACGCACAAGGACCAACCCACTCAGTAGCATCAAGTGCTCGACTGTCCGACTCGCTAAGTAACCCACGACGCAATGCGAGCGGAACTTCAGACCACGCGCGGTAAAGGCGCAAATGCGCTACACTGATTGCATGCAGAAACAGCACTGGCGACGGATCAACTTCGGCCTCCTTGCAGTCATTATTCTTATCAATGGCTATATACTCATGACGCCGCTCATTCCCGCCATTTCATACTGGTGGCACGCCCGTGACCCCCATGCCACCAAACAGCTCACGGAACGGCTCCACGAGGCCAAGCCACCGAGCACTGCTACAGCGGACACCGCCTTCCGCGCCGGGCCGAATCACGATGGACTCATCATCCCCAAAATGCTCCTCGACACACCGCTCATCGAGGGCCCCATGAGCGACAGCTTCAACTTACTGAATAAGGGCGCATGGCGCCTGCCCATCGCCAGCTCGCCGGATAAGGGCGGCAATACCGTCATCGCTGGGCACCGTTTCTCCTACACCGGACCGCGCGGAGTGTTTTACTACCTCAATAAGCTTGAGCCGGGCGACGAAGTGGGCCTGTGGTACCACGGCACTCGCTATCTTTACAAAGTTCAGAGTACCCGAACCGTGGCGGCGACGGAGGTCAGCGTGCAGCAGCCAACCAGTGAAACGCGCCTGACCCTCTACACCTGCACCCCGCTGTGGAATCCCGTCAGTCGACTCGTTGTCGTCGCAACCCCGGAGAAAACATCATGAGTGAACGAACGAAGTTTTGGATCCTACTCATCATTTTGCTACTCAGCATAGCCCTGCTGTGGCTACTAAGCAGCCGAGCCAACTCCGTTCTCCTCGGCTAAGAAAAAGGAGCTGGAAGCTCCTGGCTCAGGTGTTGTCGGTCTTTACAACTTCTTTACGAACGGTCTGCAGTGAGCACCTCCCTTCGGAGCGGCACGCGATGTCTGGCCCTCTGGAGCCATCCCGGACGAGACGTTGTACCACGCGTGCAGCAATGGACCACCAAAAGCCGGGGCTTCTATTGCAGCTCGCTGGCACTGCGAAACCATCCTGGTGCAGCCGTTGTGAAGTCATACAATAGCAGCGAAAATGCGTGCTCAGTTAGTGTTTTCGCATTGTATGCATTCACAACGGCTGCCAAGATGGTGAAGATGTGCCGAGGTTTCTCGCTTCCTCTTTTCTGGTAAAAGAGGAGGTCGCCGTGCGGGCGCGAAAGCCCGCAATTGCGAGGATTTGGACGCCCAAAGCTGGCCGCCGGGCACGGGCGGGACCGCGCATGGGAAGAAACTAAGGGAACATGGGGAGATCTCTCGACTTCGGTCGAGATGACAGAAGAGGAAGAGTGCGGCATTTC
>CAYWOA010000025.1:0-11756 GCA_964459795.1 uncultured Candidatus Saccharibacteria bacterium
CCGTCGTTATTTTTGAGCCGAACCACCTTACCATACTGCAGGGACCACCGGAGGGCCGCCGTGCATATCTAGATGACCTGCTCGAAGAAATAGAACCTGGCTATGCGGCGCTCAGGAAGAACTATCGCCGAGTTGTTGCTCAGCGCAATGCTCTCCTCAAACGCCCAGGTGCAGCTCGGCAAGACTTTTTCCCTTGGAACCTACGCCTTAGTGAACTTGGAGCGGTGGTGCACCGCACTCGGGCCGCACTTGTTGATAGATTGAACGACCAAATAAACGGGCTATACAAAAAACTTTCGTCAACAGAAGTAGACGTGCGACTCAAGTACACTAGTCGACTACCGACAAACAACTATGAATCTCACCTGCTGAGGGCGCTCGAAGACCAGCTGCAAGATGACCTCGCGCGCGGTTTCACATCTCACGGACCACATCGTGAGGACATGGCGGTGCTTTTTGATGGCAAGCCAGCCCCCCTTATCGCTTCACGCGGCGAAACCCGCACAGCGGTGTTGGCGCTCAAGATACTTGAGCTGCAAACTATTCAGAAAGCGACGGGAGATGAGCCAATTTTACTTCTCGACGATGTATTCAGTGAGCTCGACGGTGCCCGCCGCCGCGCACTCACCGCCCACCTCCAACGCTACCAAACATTTCTTACCACCACCGACGCCGACATCGCCGTCAAACATTTCACTGATAGCGTTATCATACCCGTCACTCGGGGCTAAGCACTATTGATACTGGATGTTGTACACGACGGCGTAGCTATTGATATCCAAACCACGGTGTTCAAACCAATACGGGACGATAGCTTTGCTGTTATTGAGAAGCACCTGGTTGTCTCGTTGCTTGGCTGGTATGTAGATGATGGCAGTCACCTGTCTGGTGTCAGGGTTGTACTCTAGGTCAAAGCCAGCACCGCTATATGGCATGTAGGGCAGTATCGGATCATATTTGTCAGTCCCGTACCGAAGTTTGCTCAGCAACTTGTCGCATTGAAACGTGCCGTAGACAAGGTCTTTCTCGGGTAAACACTCAACCTGCGGTGTGCCGAGGTCGGTATTTATGCTTTCGCCCCGCGGTATCCAATTGTAAGTGATGCGCCACGACTGCTTGGCGTCCGGAATGTCAACAATGGCGCTTGAAATTTTGACGGCCTGATCTTGTCCATTTACGCCGATACTTGTGTGAGAGCCTTTTTGTGTGCATGACCCGGCGCGAAGCTTCGCAGAATATTTTGGCAGAGTCGATAAGTGGTTATAGTCGTTGCCGGCCTTTACATATCGGTAGAGATCACTCTCTAGGCCGGCCGTGACACTGCCGTTTATGCGGGGTGAGCACTGGCCAATATCTCGGATAGAAACCGTATGAACAGGCTGCCGGTTTTGGACGGCTAAAAACGCGGCCACAAAGACGCCCAGCAGCACCGCGGCGGCGCTCAGCAGGATTAGTCTGCGGCGCTTGCGTTGCATGGGATCTTCGTAGTTCATTGGGTAGCTTCCTTGTTCATTTATTACTATTCGGAGGTGCCCGCGTCGTTGTTGACGTCTACTTTCATCTTGTCAGCGAAGTAGGCAAAGCGTACATCAGGATAATCTTTTTTGATGTCGTATTTTCGCACTACCAGCGTGCCATTTGGCCAGTTATTTTCCAGCGTGATAACCTGGCCGTTTTCAAGCACGCCGAGTACGACGCCGGTATGCCCGACGCCGCTGCCCCAACTAAAGACCGAAAACGGTTGAGGCTTGCTGCCGGTCGGTATGCCTCGGGCCTTAAGGCTGTATACAACCTGCCAACCATTGCCGGTTGTATAAGAGATATCAGCAGGATACTTGGTCATCTTAGCGATAAACCAGGCGCTAGCCGCGGTGCACTGTTCGCAGTCGTTAGTCCAACAGAGATGGCTCTCGTCGTTACTGGTTACATAGAGAGACCAAAGGTTGCCGGTGTGCTTTTGATTCAGCTTGCGCGACTGGGCACCCCGCCCCCGTGCGTCCTTTATAAATTGGTCAGCCCACGGGACGGCGTCCTCCATGGTGCTGACACCGCCGAGCCCCCCAGCGCAGCCGGTTGAACCTATAACACTACCGGATGTACCGCGGTATTTTTTGAGGTACATAGCAGCGCTATCAACGCGTTCCTGAATCTGTGAGGCGTTGTCTGCTGAGGCCTCAAACAGCCTATGAAAAAGTATTGTCGAGCCGCTATCACCCCGTATCGATTTCGCGGCATTGAGCTGTTTGGCGATGTCCTGTACTTTAGTGGAATCTCCGCTCCAGGCATAGTTTAGTTCTATAAGCAGCAGCGCGTCGATGTCTTTTTGGGGCATCTCCTTGTCTATCTCGGGATGACCCCAACCGGCTCCGTAGTATTTCTCGAGCCCGGCCTGGCGCATTTCTTTAAACAAGCCGGCCTGCCTGCCCTGGCTGGTCCACTGCGCGATGCCGTAACCGGTTGCTCCATCCCCTCCGTCTGGTATGGCTGCTTTGCTGTAACCTTGCTTCAGGGCCGGGTCGAATAGACCATCCTCCTGTGCAAAGTTCCCCATGATTCCCGCAACCGCGATGGGCTTCAGGCCCCTGCTGAGGAAAAAATTCCAGATCTGTTCCGCCCGCTGTCCGCCGACCAGCGTGCCGCCGCTGTCCTCGCAGGCTCCGCCAGAGTCTGGTATCCAGGCAGGCCACGGACCATTGATGGCGTCGCAGTCGAGCTCTGACATGCCCTTGGGGCAGTCGGTGGCATCGGCAAAGGCATGAGTCGGCATATTACCGGCGATAAAGACCGCCAGCACGGCGCAGATGAACATGCTCCTTACGGATGACATATACCGTTGGTAACTACTTCGAAACATAGTTCGACCTGTCGCAGTTTGACTGCGCCTTACCGGTTAATGCCTTGAAGTCGGGGGTGTCACCTGACGCCATGGCATAGAAGACGTCCTGCGGGCATACGTGTTTATTGTCCAGTGCCATATCGATATGGAGGTGAGGACCGCTTACTTTGCAGCCCACACCATTCGAGCTGAGTATCTGTTGTCCTGACGAGACATGATCGCCTACCTTGAACTTTGGCTGCAAACCGTGGCCGTAGGCAATATGCAGCGTGCCGCCGTCTACGTCTGACTTGATCATCATGCCGTCACCCTGGCCGCATAGGTTGGTTTTTTCGACGACACCGTCGAGCATGGAGTAAACGGGGGTACCAGTAGGCACCGAAAGGTCGTCGGCCACCCCCTTGGTGTAGGGTGAAGTAAACGTCCCGCTAATTGTCGTATGCCCCTCGTAAAAATCGCCCGGGTTTTGGTTGAACCATTTTTTATCGACAGGCCATGACAAATCTCCGGTCAGGCCGCCCTGAGACTCGTCCGCCGAGTCGCCATTCAGGGCTCCCTCCGGGCATAGTTTTACGTCGTATGCGCAGCCGTTGACCTGGGTGCTGGTCTCTATCAGCATGCAGGGTTCGCTGTGGGTGGGCACGGCCTGGTCAGTATCGGGGTCTTGTTTCATGCTTTTGAAGTACTCTGCCTTGAAATCACGTCCCTCGCAGTGGGCATCCCAATAGGCACTAGGGTCTTTCGGCACGCCGCTACTATCCAGCTCCTCGTCTTTGTTGATGCCGGGAGGAGCATTATCGCGGCTGTAAGCCACGTGGGCGATATGAAACGGGTCAGTGCTGGACGCTGCTGCAAAGGCTCGTTTGCTGGTTGCCAGACTGCCGAATACTGAACCGATACGCTGGAGCGGATTAACAAGTACGCTTGCTAATCCGCTGCTTGCCAGCGATGACCTGCTCGGCATGGCAAGCGCCACGCGCGAGACGAGAGAATACGGCGTGTCGGTGTTGGTGATACGGCCCAAGAGCGATTTGCTTTCAAAGTCAGCTTCTTCGGCCGCGATACGCTGGTTTTGTATGTCGTTGTAAGCCGTGTTGCTGACAGGACCAGCACCGTTATTTGTTGCATTGGAGCTTTCATAGGCCACCTCTGCCCCGGCTGTACTCATGGCCAATATTCGGGCGCCGGACATATGGAGCCACTGGTTTGGCATGATGTGACTGACCACCCATTGGAAGAGCTCACCGGCGTGTTCTGTCGCCCAGTCCCGCAGGGCAGGACAACTCGGGGTCAAATTGCATGCCGCCTCCATTGCTGGAGCAATAACACGCCCCGGAAGGCCCGTTATCCAGGTATACACTTTGTTTACAAAATATACTGCACTCTTTGAGTATCGTACTGGCCAGAAGTTGTAATAATAGTTCATATAGTTCGTTCTGACGGCCACAGCGGCATTGCCAAATGTCCCCAGGTTGGTAAAGTCTTCTTCGGGGCAAATTAGCTTTCCACTTGGAACAGGGCTACCATCATCGCACTTATACGTAGAGCCTGAGCCCTGGGTTGCTGCGAATACTTTGCCGCTGAGCAAATCCGCAATCGTTGACGAGCTCGAGGACGAAGAAGACTGGTAGAGCGAGTATACCGGGTGTGTCGTCATATCTTGGTCCTGGCTCAGGGTATCAGCCAGTGAGCCAAGCTCAGTGGCGTCTACGTGGCCGCTTCTGGTTTCGCTTTGGGCGGTCTGATAAACCGTGAATAAACTTACGGCCGCCGCTGCGCTGCTAGCATACCGTATGCCTCTCAATAACTTGGGTGCATCATTGGCAAACTGATCCAGAGAAATGGCGAGTGACGCCCAGCCGACCCACGGTATTGATTTGCCGATTAGCTCTTTGGTAATTAGCTCCCCAGCTTCTCCGCCCAGCTTCTTGGCGATTTTACCAGATATTTCCTGAGTCAGATAGCCCTGGAGGCCGAAGTCGTTGATGCCTTTGGCTCGCTCGACGAGCTTCGACAACTTCTCTATATTGCCGTCGGCAATATAAGCGGTGAGCTTGGTATCAAGATTCCGTTGGAACTTTGTTTTTGGTTCAGTGTTGTCGGTGTCGGTACTGGGCTCAAGTTTCGTGGTGCAGGTATTTGAGTCCATGATGCAATCCAAAAGCAGACCATATGATTCGCCTACCGCACCCGAAACGCGTGACGCCAGCCAGAGCTTGCCAGCTAGCAGCTTGGTTTCTTTGGCGTCGGTGAATTTATCGTATTGATTACAGGCTATTAGGCAAAATTTGATACCACGTGTTTGGAGATATTTCGCGTACTTGAACCGAGTGTACATCTGGTACCATTTTGTTTGGGACATTACCGCTTTCCGTATCTCGTTGCGGGTAGCGGTTTTGCCGCCAAGCTGCGATATCGTGATTTCCCCGCGCCTCAGCTTCTCCCATTCGGCCGGTGTGCCAACGCTTTGACCGTGCATGGTCATCCGGAATGTCTTGGTTTGATTGTCTCGGCTGATAACAATGCCTGATTCGCGGGCCAGCTTGTACTGAATTTTGTTCTGGGCCCAAGCGGCATAGGTCCTTGAAACAGGGTTTGTGCCGTTTGCCACAACGACGCAGGTTGGGTCGCTAGTGCGCCGGCAGGTACCGTTGGTGAGGGCGGGCATGATGCTATTCCTAATGAAGCCGGTGTAGAGGTTGTCTGTCATATCTCCTACGGCCGCCTCGGTGGTTGCCGCCGCCCTGCCCTCAATCATGTTTACAAAAGACTCTATCTTTAAGGGCAACATGGCAAGGAAAAAAAGAATGGAAATTGACGCGGCGCCACCACCGGCTGCTGCGGCGATGGCCATGCGCTTTTTGAGCTTCGAGTTGCTCTTGAACATTTTGTTCAAGGACTTTTGGCTTCTCGGCTGGTCATCAGGGTTGCCAGTGTAGCCGAGCCCGAGCCGTTCGCGCGTATCGTCGAGCACACTTGGACCGTAGCGGTCCCCAGATGCTTCCTCCTTCTCTTTCAGGCTGGATGCATCATCCGGTGCGGCCGGCTTTCGCGGGGCTGGTTCCCCGCCGCCATCAATCGATTGCAGGCTTCCGTCATCTTCATCATTGTCCTCATCAGGAACGGCCGATAAATCTCCAATCGGCTTTCCATCACCCTCCCCGCCGCCCTCGATGACGCCAATGTGAGGCCGGATATCCGGCTTGGTATCTTCCTTATCGCGGTAGTCAGGTAATGCTCCCATTCGTCGTCCCTATGAAACGCTATTGGTACTCCCCGGGTACAGCTGATTCTGCAGGTCGATGGTACCTTGTGGCTGGTTTAGTTCGCCGCTCTGCTGCATGGCCTGCACCTGCTGCGGGTTGGTGGTGATGAGGCCCGTCTCGGTAGGGCTGGCGACCACCTGGATGTGTACATGGTTTTGCCCGGCGAAAAACAGTCCTTGGCCGACCGGGAACTGGCCGAGGCGCTTTTTCTCCTCAGCAGTGAGCTTGAAGACCTCGCTCAGTACGTCGACGGCACTACTCGACTGTTTCAGCAAAATCTGCATACTGGCATTGGCGACAATGGCGCGGCCCATCCTCGAGCCCATGAAATCCTCGACGTCCTGCGTGATGGTTGTGATGCCGAGGTTATACTTGCGTGCCCGTTTAGCGAGCGAGAAAAGGAAATTGGCGCTATCCTCGTACTTCATGAGCTGCCAAGCCTCATCGACGATGAGTAGGCGGCGCTTCTGGTCGCTCTTGGTCTTATTCCAGATGTAGTTCAGCACGATATACATAGCAACCGGCCGGAGCTCGTCTTCGAGGTCGCGGATATTGAAAACGACGAGGGGGTTATTGATGTTGATATTGCTCTGCTGACTAAAAATGCCGGCAAACGTGCCGCTGGTGTATTTGCGTAGGCGTTGCGCCAACTGCGGGCCGTTACCGCCCATATGCAGTAGGGTGTCATAGAGGTCCGATATGGTCGGAGGCGTCGCAGTGTGGGTCAGCGGGTCCTGGGTAATGCCGGCTTTGGCGTAGGTGTCGATGAGCGCCCCGTCTAGATCGGCTTCCTCTGAGGGTGAGAGGGCCGGCATAAGCGTACTAGTGCCGCCCATCATCTGGGCCTGGGCGCCGCCCATCATGAGGCGGAGTAGTCCGTGTAAGGTGATGAGGTTGGAGCGCAGTGCATTGTCTGCCTCCTCGGTATCGACAACCTGTGGCAGATCGAAGGGGTTGATGCGAGTAGCAGAATTCAGGCTGAGCCGCACGTAGGCGCCGGCCACAGCGTCGCACATCCGCTCATATTCATTCTCTGGGTCGACGATGAATATTTCCGTGCCAAACATGAGGCTCCTGAGTGCCTCGAGCTTCACGGCAAAACTCTTGCCGGCACCGGACTTGGCGAAGACGACAGAGTTGCCGTTCTCCAGGCTGAAGCGGTCGAAGATGACTAGGCCACTATTGTGCATATTGATGCCGTAGAGGATGCCATTGTCTTGGCTTAGGTCAGCACTGGTAAACGGGAAGCTGGTGCTGATGGCGCCGGTGCTCATATTGCGCCGGATCTGGAGCTGATCGACGAGCTGCGGGGCGACACTGTTGAGGCCCTGTTCCTGCTGTGAGCTGGCGGGTTTGCTATAGATGAGCTGCTGTCCAAGCATCGACTCGACCTTGTGACTGATGAACTCGAGCTCCTCCATCGATGAGCCGTAGATGGTGAAGTACAGCCCAAAGCGGAAGAAGCGCTCTTCGCCGACCTGAAGTTTGTCTCGCATCTCTTCGGCGTCGAGAATCTGAGCCTGTTTGGCCGGGTCACGGACGCGGCCCTTTTCGGAGTCAATCTGGAGACCGGCTTCGAGCTGGGTGACTTTCTTGCGGAGGTTGTCGAGCACGACCTGGCTCTCGACCGGGTAGACGTAGATGGCAAGGTCGATAACTTCGTCGAGATTGACGAGGCCGCTCAACCAGCCTGTATAAATCTGGCGCGGATACCCATAGACGTAATACGTGCGGGCGTAACGGGTGCCGATCTGGAAATGGCTCGAGAAAAATTCGATACTGCTCGGGGCGATGAAATCACGCAGTGCCGTGATGCCCTTGCGGAAGGCTTCGTTGACTTCAGCTTGCTCCCTGGCCTGCTGCGCCTGCGCCAGCGCTACAGGGTCAAGTGGCTGCTTTTTTTTGCCGAATGCCATCAGCCTTTACCTCCGGCAAAAGCAGGTAGCAGGTAGCAGGTAGCAGATAGCAAAAATCTAACAGGAATCAGGCTACAGACAGGTGATGTGATTCGGCGCCTACCATCTATTTTTTGCCAGATTTCAGTAACTAGGAAATAGCAACTTGGAAATAGCAAGGCCAGCGGTTCTTGTCTCCAAATTCCTAATTCCCAGCCCCTACTTCCTAATTTCATTGCATTTCCCTCTGCAGATGCGCCTGCTGCGCTACGCCCTCACCTTTTTGGACGACATCGGCGGTGAGGTCATTGAAATTCTTGAGCTGCTGGCGGGTCGCGGTATCGGGGTTGTAGGTGTCGTAGTAGAGCTCAATAAGCTCCTGCGTATCGAGCGGCAGCCCCTGGATGCTGCACTGCTGCAAACCGCCGAGCACTGCCTGCACGCGGTTGCGCAGCTCATCTTTTGCCTTGGCGAGATCGGGCTCATTGATGACGACGTGATCTTCCTGCTTACTAAATAGGCCGAGCATGCCACTGAAAAAGTTTTTGCTCTGCGTCAAACTACCAGCCGAGCCAGCGGTGGGGAAAAATGGAATGACGACATAAAACTTCTTGTCCATGATGTTGGTTTGCATGGCGAGCTGGTCGATGTAGCCGATATAGTCGTCCATCAGAAGCGCGAGCAGCATATTGTCGTGCTCGGTGCGGATTTTGTCGAGCTTCTCGATGTAGGGCTGGAGGTCGACGCGCTGCGAGCGAATGAAGATCTGGACAGGGAAATACAGCGAGTTCAGGAACCCTTGATAGGCGTACTCGACGCTTTCCTGTTCCTGTGGGCTCATCAGGTCGAAATTGATACTCTTCACCATCACGACGGCGCGGTAGCTGCCGTCATTCATGATGACGATACCGTCGCGGATTTCGGCGATCTGCAGGGTGTTCTGGGTGCTATTTGGGTTTGTCGCCTTTGGGGCCGGACCGGCAGCCGGCTGAGTACCCGGGGCTTGAGGTGCTCCTGGCTGCGGCATCATGGCGGGGCCCTGCTGTGTTCCTGCGGCGGGGTTGGGTGCACCGAAATATTGCTGTTCTGGGTAGGGTTGGTTCCCTCCCGGTTGTATCTGTCCAGCGTATGGTTGTTGGTTTGGATTCATGAGCCCTCGTTCACCCGCCTGCTTGGTGCTCTTCGAACGTACTTACCGTAGCGATACCACTACTTCCCCGTCATCATGCTTCGTTTCTTCGCGTGCGCGGCGGGCAAGCGTGGCCACGTCCTGGTCGTCGTTACTTGCTAGGTTCAGTATAGCAGCTTGCGTATCTGAAGTCACTTGTGCTTTCGGGGGTTCAGCCTGTGCTGCGGCAGCCCGCTCATCTGCGGCAATTTCCTCTGGTGTTTTGATGTGTTTTAGGTGGTCATTGGCGATCGTCTCCGTGCTATTGGCTTCGCGGAGCTGCGCGACCAAGGCTTCTTCGTCGGCAGTTGGCGTGGCAGCGACAGGCGGAGCAATCGGCGGCTGCGCTGCCGCTGCTGGCTGCTGCATAAACCAGTAGTCATTCTGTGGCTGTGTCTGATCTTGTGGTGCCGGGGGCTGTGTAGCTACGGTCTTCGCTCGGTTGGGCCTGGGAGGAGCGGCGACGGCTGGCGTCTGCATCTGCGCTATAAGCTCCTGTCGCTGGCTAGCGGCAGCATCCGTGATCATCGTATCGAAGTGTTTGGCCACCGAATTCTCAGCAGCGTCCAAAATATCATCGGAAGCGCGGATATCTATATCACTGACCTGCTGCGGCAAAATGTCGGTGTCGATGAGCCGATCCGATGTGGTGTACGTTTGATGCGAGTCGGTCGGCACGGTCACATTGACGTTTTTGACCACCCAACCGCGGCTATCGATGGTATCGGCTAGGGCATGTAAGCGGCTTCGTACCTCTGTCTGAGTCAGACCGTTCGTGAGTTCGTGCTCAACTTTTTTCGGTACGGTGACGGTGACGAGCTCCTTGGTCCCACTTTGATCCCAGATACGCTTGCGCGAGCGCAGGAAAAAGCGCAATTTGGCCAGCGCCCAGACTTCTGTCGGCTGGTCGCTATGCCACGGTACCGCCAGAAAGCCCGTAAAAAGCGCAGGCGGCACGAAAAATATCACCAAGAAACCGATACCTTTCGTCACCGAGAAAAACGACAGATAGAACAGAAATGCCGCAATCGCGGCGTAGATGAACTGCCGGAGCGATAGCGGTCCGACCAGCTTGTCTTCAGCCTCGACATCTTGAATAACCTTATACGTCGCCATAATCTAAGTATAACCGAATTTACAAAGAGTCCAGCGACTTAGCGCCATTTTGGGTCGCCTGACGGTACGACTGCCTCTTCTGCCATTTAGAATAAGTAGTCATGCGGAGTCCAAGCTGGGCATAGTCCACGCAGTAGAAGCCGTTTACATTGATACCGACCGCTTCGGGCGCTATCCTGAGTATTTCCTGGGCTATCACGCCCACATAAGTCGGGCCTCCCCAGACATAATTGAAGCGATATAGCCGAATGCCCGAAGCCAAAGTTTCAAGGTAGTGCACATTTTGTTTGAGGCGCATATCCGAAGGTGTGGGCGGAGCACCCGCGCCCATGCCTTGTTGTTGCTCTTGTCGCAACCGCTGCAACTCCGCGAGCTCCGGGTTCTGGGTTGCCCATTCTTTGCGATGATCAATGAAGGCAACACTTCTCGCAAGATCTTCAGCAGTCGGATCCCCAGTAGCCGAGCGGCCACCCGCCCTAAGCTGTTCTTCGTAATCACGAACGGTAGTCCCTGTAGTACCTGCAGGCATAGATGCCAACATCCGGGCTAATATATCTGCATTGTCGGGGTTGTAATAGTTTATTGAATCTCGCAGGCCAGCAACTGCAGCCATGGCAGCACCAATCTCTGCGTTGTCACCGCCCTGAAATGCGGCGTCAAGTCGTCGCAGGGTATGCTCTGATACTGTTCTGATAGTTTCATGTCTTGCGCCAGCCAATTGACTTGGTTGCATATGATCAAGAGACGAGTCAAACAGCCCTTGTAGTTCACCCGCATTAAGGTGGTGCCCAGCTCCAGCCGTACCGTCTGCAAGCCTGCGAATAACATCCATGCCATGACCGTAACTAACGCTACTATATTCATGGCGCGTCGCTTCTTTTATGATGCCCATTGCCTGTACCTGGGTCATGTCACCTCGACGCACCATTTCTCCTGCAGCCTCAAACAACTCCCGCATTCCTTCATCTCCGTCTGCCTGACTGTTGGGGTCATCGTCTCCATATCCTGTTTTAGATATTACATGGCCCTTCCAAGCTGCTGTTCGCATCGCGTGGGTCCCCACTTTCGCGCCCAACCCTGTTTCTAGCGTAGCCCTTGCAGCAAGTGCCTGAGCGCGCGTGCGAGTTTGTCCACGACGTTGAGCTTCTGCGATGTACCTCTGTGACCATTCGTCATCGCTTAACCTTCCTTCAGCCTGATCTGCAACAGTAAGGGCGTAGTCGTCAGAGAGCGAAGACAAGGTTGCGTTCTTGAGCATGTCTGCATTCGCGCGCTCTCGCAGACTATTTCGTGCTGCAAGGCGGCCCTCTCTCGTCCGTAAACCCCTGAAGCCAACACCTGGATCAGTTGCGGCAGTTGTATATGCCGCTAGTCTCCCCACTACATTGCGGTCACCACCTCGTTTGCCTGAAGCGTACTCTCCCCAACGGCGTTTGGCGGTATTGCTGCGAAAGTTGCGGGCGCGGTCAAAGATA
>CAYWOA010000026.1:0-11443 GCA_964459795.1 uncultured Candidatus Saccharibacteria bacterium
GCTAGACTACGCGAAATTTGCTGCCATTGCTCATGAAGTGGGGCCAGACTGTCTTCTCATGGCCGATATGGCACATATCGCCGGACTCATCGTCGCTGGTGTTGCCAAAAACCCCTTTGATTATGGCTTCCATGTCATAACCACCACGACGCACAAGACACTGCGCGGGCCGCGCGGCGGGCTTATCTTAAGCAAAGGAACGGTGTCGACTCCGCTGAAAGCACCCGAAAAGACCATCGAAAACATCCCGACACTTATCGACCGTGCTATCTTCCCCGGCACGCAAGGCGGCCCGCACATGCACACCATCGCTGCCAAGGCCGTCGCATTCGGTGAAGCGCTGAAGCCGGAATTTAAGACCTACGCCAAGCAAGTCGTCAAAAATGCCGCCGTGCTCGCCGATGAGCTGCAGAAGCGCGGCTTCGTACTTATCGGGGGCGGCACAAGTAACCACCTCATTCTCGCCGATGTGAATGCCAGTTTTGGCATCGATGGTAAGGTCGCGGAGGAAGCGCTCGACAAGGTCGGTCTGAATCTCAATAAAAATTCTGTGCCCAACGACACATTGCCGCCGTTCCGCCCGAGCGGTATTCGCCTGGGTACGCCAGCTATCACCACTCGCGGGCTGAAAGAGCAGGACATGGTTAAGGTGGCGGAGTGGATGAAACAGGCTATCGATGCTCGCGAGGACGAAGCCAAACTGAAGAAAATCCATGATGAAGTCATCGCTTTCTCCCGCAGCTTCCCACTCCCCAGTGATAACTAAGCGCCCGACAAAATCCCTCTGATGGCTATAACCCCAAAACCTGGCACTTGTTACCCACGATGAGCCGCCGTCGCTCGTAACTTCCAATAACCCATCACAATATTTTGGTTGACGAGGGATAAGAACAGTGCCAAAAACATATGTATTATTTAGTGACATATAGTTAGCTGATGGCGCACTATCGATATGCTGAATAAGTACTACAATTAGCGTAGGTAGAATTGGAGGTCATAATAGGTTTAGATAGAACTGAAGGTCACCGTCCTCTTCACCAAGTCCTGGTATGTAATCCCAAGAAGACCCACCGTTCGTGGTGTACTGCATGAAACCGTCAGTAAAGACAGTACTAGGGTGAAATCCTGGCCAAGAAACACCGCCCTGAATACCACGAGTCCACAACGATGTATTGTTATCTGTAGATAGCCGCAAATAATATGTCGAACCATTGACTAATGTGCGAGCTTGGGAGAAGCTGCCATTTATCCAGCGTCCCGCCTCGCTATCCGCTTCCCGATTGAATACAGGTACCGACGATACAGACATAGAAACAGAGTCAATGAGCGAACCATTCTGATCCTCTAAACGCACAACGAGTTTGCCATTGCCGCTTGTCTTCGCAATTCGCACTCCCACTCCCGTAACAGTCTTATCACCGCCAGAAACTACAATCCCCTCGCGGCACATACTGTTTGAGCCTGAAATGATACAGCCATTGGCGGTATCCACATCAATGTACCCTTGACCCTGATGCGAGCCGTTCCCAAACCGTAAGTCAATGTCGGGGCTGTATGTGTTATCGCTACCCCATCCTCCTGATACCGGCCCCCACGCACTACCGTTCCTACTCATTGTTACATGCCAATTGTTATCATCCCTGTTGGGATGCTGGGGTGTTGTCGCAGTGAATCTAAACATATGATTAAGCGAAAAGAAATTCACGGTTGGGTCGGGGTCAATATTAGTAAACACTATATGGTATGCAGTGCCCTTGGTCAGTGTTGCCGGGCTGGAAAATGGAATCTCAGGCCAGTTCGCATCATACACAAAATCCGTACTAGCCAATGAAGTTCCAGAGGGGTATCCATTATTATCGGTGCGAATCGATGCCCTGATAGTCCCATAAGTGCCGCCAGAGTATCCACTGTTACCAGCGGCTTTCATGTGAGGGCGGAATGCCACCAATGTACTGTTATTATCTGAAACGAATCTGTAGGCAACCGCAATATTTTCGTCCCCACCAATGTTAATGTTGGCTATGGCATCCGCGCCGAAACTGGGTCCATACACAGTCGATGCACCCGAAAGTGACGCACCCCCAAACTTCACCACACTCCCACCAGAAGCTCCCGTACTGCTGACAACACTGGCACCACTCATTGTCCCTGACTCTGCCTCTACACCAGCAGCTGGTGTAGCTGCTCTGGTACTCATAACCAAAGCCGTCCCAACCATGGCAAAGGCACACACGAGACTAATCCTCTGAGCCATGCGGCTATGCAATAGGTGAGTGAAACGATGGTTTAGAGATTGTCTCAGATCTATATAGCTTTTCATTTTGTGTATACTTGATTTCCCGAACACTCTCTAGCTATGCTGCGTGGTCTTATGTCTAGAGTATAGCATAGCAGATTGGGGTTGTGGCTTGGGGGCTGGGTAATATTTAACTCATGCTGATTTGCTGACGCTGCGGCTCGAATAGCTGCTGCAGATACTGATCTGCAGGTTGACAAGATATTTTGCCCGGGCTGCCTATTGGTATTAATGAGGAGTTAGAACGTTATTATCTCGTACATCATAGCGTGCTTAAGGCTACGGCGTTGAGAAACGAACCGTTGGTTGAGGCTGTCGCTTATAGTTTGAGGGCGCGGTAGCCGATGTCCGTGCGGTACTGCATACCGTCGAAATGGACACCGCCTACGCCGATGGCAGCGTTCGCTGCTTGTGACGCTGCTCGCAGGGTTGTGCCGAATCCGGTCACGTAGAGGACCCGTCCACCGCTGCTCACAACCGCGTTCCCCTCGAGTTTTGTGCCGCCGTGGAAAATCGTAACATCGCGGTAGGTTTCGTTCAGACCCTCGATGACCTTACCGGTGAGAGGTGAGTCGGGGTAAGCCTCGGCAGCCAGGCAGATGGTGAGTGCCGCCGCATTGAGCTTCTCGGGTAGTGCAAATCCAGCAAGTGTTCCGTTCGCCGTGGTAAGCAGCATCTCGTATATATCGACGCCGTTTCCTTCGAGCAACGGGATGATGACCTCTGCCTCTGGATCGCCGAAGCGGACATTGTACTCGATGACAATGGGGTCGCCGGCACGCTCTTCGGCGAGCATTATACCTATGTATAGCACACCCGTGTAGGGCGCGCCCTCGGCGACCATACCTTCGATACTTTGCCGCGCGATGTGCTCAATCTTTTCCCATTGAACGGTAGATAGCATCCAGTCGGGTAGGGGAGCGTACACGCCCATCCCGCCAGTGTTTGGGCCAGTGTCGCCATTGCCGAGCCGCTTGTGATCCTGCGAAGCAAGTGGAATGATCTTATAGTCAGTGCCGTCGCTCAGGACGAAAACCGATACCTCCGGCCCATGGTTGCGCTGCTGAATGACAAACGTACTGCCATCGCCGTCGATCTTGCCGCTCGCAATTTTCCCGATAGCGTTAGCGGCCTCCGCGGCGGTGTTTGGCAAGAACACGCCCTTACCGCCAGCCAGACCGTCTGCTTTGATGACGGAGCTAGCTGGCCCGCCAAAACTTTCAACGGCAGCTTTGGCTTCGTCAACTGACGTCACGATTTGTGATTCAGGAATGGCGATGCCGCGGCGCTGCATGAACTCGGTGGCAAAGCTTTTGCTGCCCTCGAGCTGCGCCGCCGCCTGACTGGCACCAAACACCGTCACGCCGGCTGCACGTAGTGCATCGCTTAGTCCTACCACGAGCGGTGCTTCTGGACCGATAACGACGAGGTCAATTGCTTTCTCCTGGCAGAAAGCAATCGTCGTTACCTCCCCGTCCAGGTCAACATTCTCTGTAGCGGCTAGCAGGCCAGTACCAGCATTCCCTGGCGAGACGTACAGTCTCTCTACCTCTGGTGACTGCGCAATCCCCCAGGCAAGCGCATGCTCGCGCCCACCACCGCCGATGATAAGTACCCTTGCCATTAGGAAACCTCCTTCTCGTATCTGTACTGTGCGTGCAAGAAATCGGCGATATCCGCCGTGATATGTGCTTTCTCAACCAGCTGAACCCGCGCGAATAGCTCGCTGGCCGTTTCGTTCGGCTTGATAGCGATGCGATGCTCGGCGACGATCGGCCCATCATCATATTCAGCTGCGACGACATGGAGTGTCTGGCCGGCTTCTTTGCTACCACTTGCGAGCGCCTCCTCTTGCACATAGGTGCCGTAGAGACCCTGCGATGCCGGCAGCAGGCCAGGGTGAGTATTGAGCATACGCGCCTGGTAAATGCTGCGGTACTCCGGCCTCCAGCCATAAGTATCGACGAGCAGTTGACCGACACGCTTCATGTAGCCAAGTAATACCACCAGTCTAATACCACGACTGTGCAGCATAGTTAGAATTGCTTGCTGCTCGGCCGTCGTTTGTTTGCCGCGCGTGACCATTTCGCCAGAGTGTGCCGGGTGCGTGTGGCTATTTATCAGCGCCGTTTCGATGCCTAGGCCAAATTCGGCATTCAGCCGCTCAACCCGTTCAAATATCCCGGCTTTCGGTGCGTTACAGATGACGAGCCGGACCTCGTGGAGTGGTGCACTTATCGCTTGGCTGCCCCGGATGAATGCCTCGGCGGTAGTTCCGGAGCCGGAGGCAAGGATAGCGATTGGGATAGGTCTCATGCGGTAGCTGCGGTCTTGACCGGCGTCTTGGCGGCGGGCCGATTGCTGTGTGTGATACGGGTAATTTCAGCAGCGTGGTGGCCAATCGATGTCGGGTAAATACCATTGAAGCATGATGCCGAAAACATTTTCTCGGGTAAACCGGTCGCCTCGATCATGCCGCCGTACGACAGGAAATACAGCGAATCGGCACCGACGTACTCGCAAATCTCCGGTACGGTCATCTTGGCCGCTATCAGTTCGGACTGGCTGGGTGTGTTGATGCCATAGTAATCAGGATACAGTACTGGCGGCGAGCTGATCATGAGGTGCACTTCGGTCGCTCCGGCGCCGCGCAGCATACTGACGACTTTGCGCATCGTGGTGCCGCGGACGATGGAATCATCGACGAGAATAACCCGGCGACCGGTGATGGCGTCGATGAGCGGATTGAGTTTCATTTTGAGATCGTGCTCGCGCAGCTCGGCGGTCGGTCGAATGAACGTACGGTGGATATAGCGGTTTTTGATGAGGTTCATTTCGAACGGTATGCCACTTGCTTCGGCATAGCCGAGCGCTGCTGGGATGGATGAATCTGGTACAGGTATGACGACATCAGCGTCGATAGGGCACTCCTCGGCCATGATGCGCCCAAAGTTCATGCGGACTTCATTGACGCTTTTTCCGAGAATGATGCTATCAGGCCTCGCGAAGTACACAAACTCGAAAATATCGAGTTTTTGGGTGCCGGGCATAACCTGGCGACTAGTGATGCCAGCCTGATCGAGGATTATCATTTCCCCAGGTTTAACCTCGCGCACGTGTTTGGCACCGATGGTGTCGAGGGCGCACGTCTCGCTCGCGATGGCATAGCTGCCGTCCTCGAGGTGACCGAGCGATAGGGGACGAATACCATTCGGATCACGAAAGGCAATGAGCATCTCCTGGTTCATCGCCACGGACGAGAACACACCGGTGAAGAGTGGATAACACGCCGCGATGGCATCTGGTAGCGACAGCCCATCACCCAAGTAGCAGCCAATAGCGGCGGCCATCATACCTGAGTCATTGAGTTTGCGTGACGAGATGTGCTTGCTCTTGAGGAATGCTTCCAGCTTTGTGGTGTCGGGTATATTGCCATTATGGGCGAAGGCGAATTCGTGGTTCTCATCGAGAAACGGCTGATTGAAGCAACCATCAGTCCCCCCGGAGGTCGAGTAGCGGTTGTGTCCAATTGCGATGTGTCCGGGCAATTTTGCGAGGTCATCCTCGCGGTAAACGGTGGTCACGAGCCCAAAACCGACGTGCAGCCGTAGATTTTTGCCGTCGCTAGCAGCGATGCCCGAGCTCTCCTGCCCGCGGTGTTGCAGAGCGCATAGGCCATAAAACGACAAACGAGCCGCTTCTACTTGCTGGCTCGCCCCATATATGCCGAAAACGGCGCATTTCTCGTGTAATTGCATGTCCTCTTGTACTTCAAGCATCGACCGCGTATGACCCCCAGAAGAACGACCAACCAGGCAGCTTGCTGCCCTACTCGCACTCCTTTTCACTTCTTATACTAAGCGTTTATGCTGGCCTACGCAAGTCGCCCCTCACGATTTCACAACGCACCCGCATATCGATACGACAGGGTACCGTCGTGGTTATGCTGATGTGCTTATCTCCCTCAGTATTTCAAGGAGTATTCCAGGGAGTCCCCCTGGAAAGTATGAATTTAGGGGAGGAGCTCAGGTTCCTGGTGGAGGGTGATGCCAAATTTGTTCTGCACGGCGGCGATAATCTCGTCGCGGAAGCGTAAAAGATCAGCCGTTGAACGGGCATGCTCATTGACGAGCACGAGCGGCTGCTTGTCCCAGGTGGCCATGCCGGTTTCGCCGTCATGTGCTGCCTTGTAGCCCACTTGTTCAATGAGCCATGCTGCCGGCACCTTGGCGCCGCCACCCTCGACCGGGTAGTTTGGCATCGTCGGATAGTCGCCGCGGAGCTCGAAGAGTTTTGCCCCGTCGATGATAGGGTTGCCAAAAAACGAGCCGCAGTTTGCAACTTCCGCCGGATCGGGCAGCTTGCTTGTGCGAATATCGATGACCGCATCCCTGATAACACGCGGCGTGACCGGACCGGTCGGTGGGTGCTCGGCGAGGTACTGCTCGACGGCACCGTAGTACGGGGGGTACGGATTGCCAGCAATGAGATGCAGCGTGATAGCGGTGATGAAAAAGCGTCCGCGGTACTCAGTCTGGAAATTGCTGTGTCGGTAGGAAAAGCCGCAGGCCTCGGTCGGAATATTGGTCAGCTGGCCGGTGGTCGTATCGAATGCTTCGACACTTGTCAGTGTCTGAGCAATTTCCTGACCGTAGGCGCCGACATTTTGAATAGGGGTAGCACCGGCAGTACCGGGGATGAGGCTGAGCGCCTCGATGCCGGTCAGACCGGCTGCCACTGACCGAGCAACGACCGTATCCCAAATCTCGCCGCCACCGATAGTGATGAAATGGTTCTCTTCAGTTTCGACGTAATCATCATAGCCGAGGATACGATTGATCATGACAAGCCCCGAGAAGCCCTCGTCGCGCCAGATGATATTACTACCGCCGCCGATCATCATGACCGGCACATTTCGTTCGTGCGCCCAGGCGACAGCTTCCTTCAGGTCGTTCCGGCTGTGGATCTCAGTGAGGTACGCTGTCTCGCCACCAAGGCGCATGGTAGAATATCCGGCTAAAGAAACATGCTCGCTGACCTGTATCATCCTCTTTAGTATACCGCAAGCCAGCAAGGTGTCCCGGGTTGCCGAAGCTTGCGTACCGAGGTAAAATGGATGGTATGAGTGGTAAGAAAACATCATCACCATACGGGCCGCTTGGCAGTCGTCTCAAGCAGCTGCGCGAAATCCGCCGCGAGAGCATGGCCGAAGTGTCCGGTGCAGTTGAGATAGACGAAACCGCCCTGTCGAATATCGAATCAGGAAAAGACCGTCCAAGCGAAGACATTTTGCTCCTCCTCATCAATCATTTTAATCTCGCCGACGATCGGGCTGAAGAGCTGTGGGAACTGGCCGGCTACCATCGTGTGAGTAGTGAGCACGATCATGACCAGCACGATGCCGATGGCGTGCGACAGCGCACCGCCGCGATGATGGTGATGCTCGATCCCCGCGTGATGTACAGTGACAGCGTGGAGATCATGTCGAACAATCAAGGTGTCATCATGAATTTTTCACAAACTGCCGGACCGACCAATCCGCCGCTCGTTGTCGCGCGCATCGGTATGAGTCACGACCAGGCTAAGGCGGTAATGGGTATATTGCACCAGGTTCTCTACAATCATGACAATCCCGGCAATGACCGCCGGTTGCCTGGTAGCTCAGCACAGGAATAATCTGCCCTCGGCTTTTGTAACTAGCAGTGGCCGGCGGTAAACGCCCTGAGCGTTGACGTGGCCTAGGTACTGGCATACGCTAGACGTATGCTTGATAATGAGCTGTTCGACAAAGCGGTCATTGCGGCGGAACACGCGGCTAGTCGTTTACTTCCATCGAAACGCGCCCAGCTGACGCCGAGCGATGTGCAAGATGCTCGCGATTACATTGCCACATATTGGGTGAAGCTTGAGCGATATCATCCAAACGATGATGAAAGTTTACTCGGTGTGCCAAACCCCTATCTAGTACCGAGCTTCGACGAAACTGCCGGCTTTGATTACAATGAGCTCTACTACTGGGATAGTTATTTCATGGTCCAGGGTATGCTTGACTCGGCGCACAAAGATCTGGTTGTTGGCATAGTGGAAGATCTACTGTATCTGCTGGGGCGTTTTGGGGCTGTGCCAAACGCATCGCGCACCTACCTCACGGGCCGCTCACAGCCGCCGTTTCTGACAACTTTTATCTTCGACGTGTATTCTACTTACGATATGGGTATCGCGTGGTTACGTCGTGCAATTACGTTGGCCGAAGCCGAGTACCGCACTGTGTGGCTCGGGACTCGAAAGCCCAACGAGCGCCTTGTACACAAAGGCCTCAGTCGTTACTACGATATTAACTATCTCCATGACCTGGCCGAAGCCGAAAGCGGCTGGGACATGACAACCCGATTTGGCCGCCGGGCGCTGGATTACCTACCAGTCGACCTCAATGCGCTGCTTTATAAATACGAAACCGATTTTGCAAGGGCGGCACGTCTTTTTGGTGACGAGCCAGCTGCCGAGCAGTGGGACCACGCTGCCGAAAAGCGCAAAAGGACGATGAACGAGCTGATGTGGGATCAGACGCGCGGGCTGTATTATGACTACGACTACAAAAAGAAACGCCGCGGATCGGTCAGCAGTCTGGCAGCCTATTTCCCGATGTGGGCGGGGCTCGTCAGCAAAAAACGCGCCGCCGAGCTCGTAAAGGCTCTGCGGCGATTTGAGAATAAGGGCGGTTTGGCCGCTACCGACGGTTTACCACTCAGCCAGTTTGTACCTGGCAGTATGCCAGTGCAGTGGGCTTTCCCCAACGGCTGGGCACCGCTGCATTTTATCGTCGTTGAGGGGCTAGAAAAATATGGCTATTACGAGGATGCCGAACGGATTGCGACGAAATGGTTACAGGCCAACCTCGATTGGTTCGACGAGTACGGCGTTTTCCTCGAGAAATACAATGTTGTCAACCCCGATAAACCGCCCCAAAAGGGTGTCTATCCATCACAGACTGGTTTCGGCTGGACAAACGCGGTTTTTGAGCGGTTTTGCCAGCGTTTCATCGATGCCCAAAATCTCTCAGCATAAGCTGTATAATGGAATCTATGCATAAAACACAAACGCACAAAACGTGGTCAGACGTCAATGCGATTTACCAGATATATCCTCGTAGTTTCCAAGATAGTAACAGCGATGGGGTCGGTGACCTGCGCGGCGTAATCCAGCGGCTTGCATATCTCAAGGGCGGGGAAGAGTCACTCGGCGTCGATGCCATTTGGTTCTCGCCATTTTTCCCGAGTCCGATGGCTGATTTCGGCTACGATGTCAGCGACTACTGCGACATAGATCCGCTTTTTGGCACCCTGGCAGATTTTAAAGAATTGATCGCGAAGGCGCACGAGCGGGACATTAAGGTGATGATAGATTTCGTACCCAACCATACGTCGAATGAGCACCCATGGTTCCTGGAGTCAAAAACATCCCGCGATAACCCAAAGCGAGATTACTACACCTGGGCCGATCCCAAACCAGACGGCTCACCGCCTAACAACTGGCTCAGTATATTTGGTGGTTCGGCGTGGCAGTGGGATGAAACGACCGGTCAGTATTATTTGCACACATTTCTCAAGGAGCAGCCCGATCTCAACTGGCAAAACCCGGTGGTGCGCCGTGAAATGCAAGATGTCCTACACTTCTGGTTCAAGCTCGGTGTCGATGGTATCCGGGCGGACGCAGTGCGCTGGATATCCAAAGATCAACATCTCAGGGACGACCCCAGAAACACCGCTTACCAGCCAGGCGATGCTCAACTAGCTGGCGGCGGTGGCGGCGATGAATTCGGCTCGCTGCTGCACGTCCACAGTCGGTTCGGGCCGCACCTGTTTGACTATCTGCGCGAGCTAACTGATGTGGTCGAAACGTACCCTGATCGCATCATGATTTTCGAGGACTATCCAGATGAGATTTTCACTATTCGCGATCAGTATCTCGGCTTTTACAGTATTAACCCACGTATCAGTATGCCCTTCAATTTCGAAGGTATCGGTATACCATTTGGCGCCAATAATTATCGCCGCTTCATCACCGAGTTCCAGGGCTTCTTGAACCAGGATGAACACACGCCAGTCTACTGTTTCGGTAATCATGACCAGTTGCGACTTGTCAACCGTGTCGGTGAAAAGCAGGCGCGTACCGTCGCGGTCATGCAGCTTGGGCTACCCGGTTTGCCAGTGGTGTACTACGGTGATGAGCTCGGTATGGCAAACGGTGCTATCGGGCCCGATGAAGAGCAAGACCCGCTCAACAAGATAAAGCCCGGCTTGAACCAGGGGCGCGACCCGGAGCGGACACCGATGCAGTGGAACGATGCACCACACGCCGGTTTCAGCCCGGCGAAACCCTGGCTACCCATTGCTGCTGGCGCTGCGACGTACAATGTGGCGCACGAGCTTGCCGACGCTGATTCGTTTCTGACGCTATATCGAAGATTGTTACGCCTGCGTGGCCGCTTAGAGATTTTGCGGCGCGGTGACTACGAGACGTTTGGTCCAGATGATCCACACCTGTTCGTCTATGGCCGTCGTCTCGGTGGTCAGCACCTGTTTATCGCACTGAATATGTCAAATCGCCATCGTCTGTTCGCAACACCGCACGGTGGCAGGGTACTCTGTAGCTCTTCGCCTGGCAAACCGGTACGGATGTCGAAACAGGGGAGTGCAAAACTGCGGCCCTACGAAGCTATCATCGTCGAATGTGCCAAACACCCTCTCACTGAGCCGTTGTAATTTTGTGAGGATGGACCTATAGATGTCGGAAGAGCCACTACCTTGTGCTAATAAGATAGCGTTCGATAGCCGACAGCAGGCCGAGGCGACAGCGACGACGAGTGAATATTGGTACGGCCACCGCTCACATGTCTACCTGTGTCGTTACTGTCACCTATGGCACCTCTCCACTTCCGCTTCGGACTAGCGTATACTTTTATATGCAGCCTAAAGGGCGTGGTGAACCGGTGCGCAAGCGCCGGCTTTAGGGCAGGAGAAGAGCTGTTTCGGATTTATTCCGAAACAGTGAGGAGGACAAGAGTCTTCCTAGGTAAGGGTGATTAGCTCAGTTGGCTAGAGCGCAGCATTCACATTGCTGAGGTCGGGGGTTCGAGCCCCTCATCAC
>CAYWOA010000027.1:0-11042 GCA_964459795.1 uncultured Candidatus Saccharibacteria bacterium
CCGGCTATGGCCAGAACAATCAGGACTTCGATGATGGTGAAGCCGCTTTCTTTCCGTTTCTGAAGTTTTTGTACCATTGTGCAAGTGCCCCTTTACCCCTTATATAAAGCTTATGCTTCTCATAATACGGAGTTGCGAGCAGAATTGCAATAGCTTTCTTGTGTGCACAACGATGAGAGTGGAGGTGGCCGTAGAGGCCGTGCTAGCCGCCGAAGCCGCTCTGTCCCGCCAGACCGTAGATCGGCAGTAGCACCGCCGCTACAATGGTAAACGCCACGATGCCGAGCGCTACCATCATGACCGGCTCGATGAGCGAGGATATATTGTTTATCTCGTTATCGACCTCTTTTTCGTAGTAGTCGGCGACCTTCGCCATCATCTGCTCTATAGCGCCGGACTGCTCGCCGATGCGGATCATATTCGGCACCAGAGGCAGAAAATTCGGGTCACCCTCTATGCTATCGGCTAGACTCTTGCCTGTTTTCACTCGATCGGCAGCCCGATTGATTGCGCGGCCGATATGCACATTATTCACCGCCTGGGAGGTAATGCTCAGCATCTGCAGTAGTGGCACGCCACTGGCAACGAGCGTGGTACCTGTGCGGGCAAAGCGCGCCATATATAGCTTCATGAAAAGTGGGCCAAATGGCCAGGCACGCATCTTGAATTTGTCGACAGCTTCCTTGCCCGGACCGGTGCGTGCCCAGCGGGTCGTGAAGAAAGCAAGCACGGCGAGTACGATGAGCACTACCCACCAGAAGTGGATAGTAAAATCAGAGACGGCGAGTAGCGCCCTAGTAATAATCGGCAGGTTGGCACCAGGCAGCGAATTGTAAATGTTCTTCACCTGCGGTAGCACCTTGACGACCATGAAACCGACGACTGCTACCATGACACACAACACCACAATCGGGTAAATCATGGCGCCGCGAATCTTACTATTGAGGTCGGCCTCCTTTTCTTGCTGAATAGCCAAACGATCAAGCGCCTGGTCGAGCGTACCGGATGACTCGCCGGCGGCGATGAGACTCATGTAGACTTGGTTGAATACCTTGGGGTGTTTGCCCATGGCAGTGGCGAGCGTGCTGCCGCCCTCCACGTCCGAGATAATCTCATTGAGGACAATTTTGAGCTGCTTGCTAGTAGTCTGGTCATTAACGCTGCGCAGGCCCTGCAGGAGCGGCAAGCCGGCATTTATGAGTGTACTGAGCTGGCGACTGAAGAGCACGCGGTCTTTTGCCTTCACCCTGCCCTTCGTCAGTCCGCCAAAGAGATTGAAACCCTCTGAGGCTAGTCGGACATCAGTGGCGACGAGACCCTCCCCGCTGATGAGTTTGGCAGCAGCAGCTTCATTATCGGCCTGCACCGTTGCTTTGACGATTTTGCCGGTTTGGGGATTACGGGCGGTGTAGTTGTAGGTCAGCACAATTCGCTCCTTTCAGTCGCAGAGATAAGAGACAAGAGACAAGAGCTCAGAGATTTTTTGTTCTTAACTCTTAACTCGTATCTCATAGCTCTACCCCTAGTCCCTCATCAGTCTGTCGAGCTCATCGAGATCAACCGCGAAGTTACGTGCTTCATCATAGCTGATCGTACCGGAATGGATGAGCTGCACGAGCTGCTTGTCCATGCTCTGCATGCCAAATTCGGCACCGGTCTGGATGACA
The DNA here is from genome assembly GCA_964459795.1 of uncultured Candidatus Saccharibacteria bacterium. Classification (GTDB taxonomy): domain Bacteria; phylum Patescibacteriota; class Saccharimonadia; order Saccharimonadales; family UBA4665; genus JAGXIT01. Next base: position 1,668 of record CAYWOA010000027.1, read on the forward strand.
GCATCGAGCTGGTGAGTCTTGCCCTCGCGAATGATATTGCGGACCGCCGGCGTCGCGACCAGGATCTCGGCCGCAGCGATACGGCCACCACCGATGGCCGGAATCAGCCGCTGACTACAGATAGCCATGAGAATATTGGACAGCTGTGCGCGAATCTGCGGCTGCTGGTGCGGTGGAAAGACGTCGACCATGCGGTCAATACTCTGGGCAGCACTATTCGTATGCAGTGTGGCAAAAACGAGGTGACCCGTCTCGGCGATGGTGATAGCGCTGGCGATGGTCTCGAGGTCGCGCATCTCGCCGATAAGCACGACATCCGGGTCTTCGCGCAGGCTGCTCCGCAGAGCGGCGCTGAAGGAGTACGTGTCATAGTGCACTTCGCGCTGGACGATGACCGAGCGTTTGCTCTTGTGCGTGTACTCGATGGGGTCCTCGATAGTGATAATGTGACTGGCACGCTCCATATTGATTTTGTGGATGAGCGCGGCAAGACTGGTCGATTTACCCGAGCCAGTCGGTCCGGTCACGAGCACGAGACCACGCGGGTAGTCGGCGAATTTCGCCACCACCTGCGGCAAGCCAAGCTGCTCAATAGTCAGAATCTCGTTCGGGATAAGGCGCAGCGCTGCGGCGAGGTTACCTCGCTCGTGAAAAGCATTGACGCGAAACCGACCTAGGTCGCCAAAGGCAAAGCTGAAGTCGAACTCCTTGTCCTTGAGCAAGATTTGCTTCTGGTCTTCGTCGAGAATGGCGAAAACGAGTGACTCAACCGTTTCTTCGGTGAGCGTATCGGCGCCGCTCACAGGGCTCAGTGAGCCATCGACACGGAGCATCGGCGGTAAGCCAACTTGCAAGTGAAGATCAGATGCTTTTTTCTTGACTACTTCCTCGAGGAGGATTTCGATTCTCAGTTGTCTTTGCATTGCCCCGCCCTTATTACTTTTCGTGTTATGCGCTATTCGCTGATGCGACGCGGTTTATTTCCTGAACGGTCGTCTGCCCCGCGAGGGCTTTGAGATAGCCGTCCTGGCGCATCGTTACCATACCTTCTGTTTCAGCCTGAGTCTGTATCTCAGAACTGGTTGCTCGCTTCAAGATGAGCTGCTGTATCTGCTCACTCACTTCGAAGACTTCGTACACCCCCATCCGACCCTTATAGCCACCCGGGGAACTGGGGCTGTCATTGCCCTTGGTTAAAGTATAAGCGCTATCACCTGCCAATGGCAAGCTCTCGTAGCCGAGATCTTCGGCGATTTCTTCCACATGTTCAGCATCCTGAGGCAGCAAACTGCCGAGTGCCTCCTTGATGGCTGCCGTCTCAACAGCATCAGACTGGTACTGCTGGGTACTTTTGCCATTGCGCCTCACGAGGCGCTGACCGATGACGACATGTACCGTACTGGCGATAAGGAACGGCTCGACACCCATATCAAGCAAACGCGGCAGGATGCCGGCAGCGCTATTGGTGTGCAGCGTACTGAAGACGAGGTGCCCGGTCAGACTGGCCTGTACGGCCAACTCAGCCGTCTCCTTGTCGCGAATCTCACCGACCATGACGATATCGGGGTCCTGGCGCAGTATCGAGCGCAACCCACTCGCGAAGGTCAGCCCGACATCAGCATTCACCTGTATCTGATTGATACCGTCCATCTTGTACTCGACCGGATCCTCGAGTGTCACGATATTGACGCCATCATTCTTGACCTCTTGCAGGAGCGCGTAGAGACTGGTCGATTTACCCGAGCCAGTTGGACCTGAGGTCAGGATCATACCGTTTGTCCGTTTGAGCCCATCACGGATGGCTCGCAGGCTGCGGCCAGTGTAACCCATGTCCTCAAGCCTCAGCGAGGTGCCGCTCTTATCGAGCAGACGGATAACCACTTGTTCACCCCATATCACTGGACTGACCGCGATACGCAGATCGATGTCTTTACCAGCGACAGACACGGTGAATTCACCATCCTGCGGGATACGATGTTCATCGATCTTGAGATTAGCGAGAATCTTGATACGCGACACGAGCGGCGGCTCGGTGCTCTTCGGCAGCGTCATGATTTCGCGCAGGATACCATCGATGCGACAGCGAATCTTCAGAGCGTCCTTCAGTGGTTCGATATGCACATCGCTGGCCCGGTTTTTGGCAGCAAATTCGAGAATGGTCGAGAGCGCTTTGCTGATCGGCGAGTCCTGAACGATGGTCGTGATATTCTCGGCTGCCTTTTGGGCTTTTTTCTCTTCTGCCTGCGTCTTGTCGATCTTAACCTTATCTCCAAGCTTGCCGATCTCATCGACGAGATTATCTGACAATCTCGCCTCATATTGGTGCAGAACCTGGCGGATGCCCTCCTCGCTCGCAGCATAGACTTTCAGCGGCCGACCAATGCGGTTGCTCAGGAAATCGACTGCCTGGACATTATCGGCGTCGAGCATCGCGACGACGAGACGGTGCTGCATTTCGCCCAGCGGCACAGCCATGTAGCGCTCAGCGACATCTTGCGGCAAGAGTTCAAGTACTTTAGGATCGACCCTTGCTTCTAACAGATTGACATAGGGCAGTTTTGAGACCTGAGCGATCGTTTTGGTCAACTGCTCATTACTCACTTTGCCGCTACTGACGAGGAGGCCAAAAAGCGGTGTGCCCGTATCTTTTGCCTCCGCTTTCAGCTCCGCCAAATCGGCGCGGCTAATCGCTTTCTCCTCGACAAGCTTATCCTCGACCTCTGTCTGAGCAGTAGCAGAGAGAACGCTCACGCGACGGCTCCCTACTGAGTCGAACTATTAAACGGTGTCTGGTTTGTGCTATCGAGTTGGCTATTTGTAGTCGGGTTGATGCTCTCAGAGTTGAAATAGCGGCCGTCGGGCAGTATGAACTGCGTCGATATGACATCTACTACTTCGACACCTTGTTGACGGTTGGCGGGTGTCACGAACAGTCTGCCCGAGATGAGAAACGAGGCAATCGCGCTGATGAAGGCGATAACGAGGATAACGGCTACGTCTTTTTGTTTCATTTAATAACCTTTGTGGTGATATTAAGTGATTTCGCTGGCTGGTAGTACGTCTGAGCGGTCACGGAGAGATTTAAGCTGTCCTTACTGCCAGAGATATCAAGTGTTTGAATCTGGATGGGACGAATCGACTTCTCGAGCGATGAAATAACTTTCTGGACGTTAGGATAGCTACCGGTCACCGAAAGTGTAAACGGGATGGCAATGGGCTGCGGCGCCGAGCTGCTCGTGTTCGCAGACTGCGTGGCGCCATCATCGGTGCCGGAGATGGTATTAATCTTGACCCCTTGATTTGCGACGAGCGTCTCGAGGCTAGTAGCAAGGGCCGGGAAATCATAGCTACTCGGCAATGCGTCGAGTACGATTTTGGCGTTGTTGCCGTCCTGAGAGCCAGCTCCGCTCGGGTTACCACCGATGGCGTTCTGTGCGGTACTGGTAAAGGCCTCGTATGAGCTCTTGAGGTCGCTGACGGCATCGATATCCTTTTTCAGCTGATCACGTGCATCACGTTTCGCCGAAATAACGCGGTCTTGGTAGCGAGCCTGGCTGATGAGTGTCTTCGTGGCGACGAGCGAAAAGACCGCCAAAAACGCGGCGATACTCACTACTACCACAACCCTGGTATTCGCCTTGTCGATGAGTGTCCGTTTGCCATTGGGTAGATTCGCCATAGTTTATTGTCCCGTCGTAAATAAGTTGGTCTCATCTGCGCCCGTCGTGGACGAGACGCTTAATTTGGCGTCTTTGGTTGCGTCGAAAATAACGGGGTCAAAGTTCATGGTAATCGTAAAGGTTGCACCCTTGTCATCGCGGCCGAACTGGCTGAGTACCACTTGGTTAAACACCTTAGTATTCTTTTCGCTGCCATCGACCATGTAGGTGGCCGACTTGAGTGCATCCGCATAGACACGCACGGTATCGAGGTTGGGTGCAGTGCCGCTGATACTCATGGTGTTCTGGGTAAAATCGACACTCAGCTTCGTGAGACTCGCCTGCGCAGGTGTGATCTGGGTAAGATAGCCAAAGAGGCGCGTAGCGACTGGCTCCTTATCATGCAACGATGTCAGTGTGCTCAGCTGGTTCTGGACTGTTAGAATCTTGCTGAGGTCATTGACGCTCTTCAGTTGTTTACTGTAGGCTTTTATATCGGTATTGAGATCGCTCAGGCTCTTGCGTTGCACCACATTGACAAAAAACAGCGCGAAAAGCAACACGGCGATAGATACCGCCCCTACCACGAACGCCACGAACGTCATGAGGTACTTTGTGCGCTGGGCTTTGACGTACTCGAGCTTAATGTCTGGGAGAAGATTGAACTGGACCATATTATTCATTCCTCTCCGCTAGCCCAACTGCCACCGAGAACTGATTAGACACCGCCAGTAGCTCGTTCTGCCGATCGGCCGCGAACGCGACATTGCGCCACGAATTACCGATCTCGACGTTGACGCCGAATTTATTGGCGAGATAGAGGGGGAACTCGGGGATGACCGATGCGCCGCCCGTCACGACCATGCGTTCGATCGGTTTGTCTGGGTAGCGTGTTTGGAAAAACTTGATTGATTTGTCGATCTCGCTGACGAGCAGATCGACCGTACCGATGATAGCCTGATACACTTGGCCCTCGAGTTTGTCCTTGCTGACGCCAAACTTATAGACGAATTGCTGTGCCTGTTTGTCGTCGATATTGAGGTTCTGCATGGCCGAGCGGACAACCGCCTCAACTCCGGTTGGGATAGAGCGCGTCAAACGCGGCGCATCACCCATGGCAATGACGAGATCGGTGCTGAGCTGGCCCATGTCGAGAATGAGCTGCGGCGCGGTAGCGTCCAAGGGAACGAGCGCTCGTGATAGTGCCAGCGTATCCGGCTCAAATGCGATCACATTCAGTCCGACCGACTCGATCATATCGAGACGCTGCTCGACGAAATTATTTGAGATACTGCTGAGCAAGATCTCTACCTTGGTCTTGTCCACCGGTGAATCACCCAGCAGCGCCCAGTCAATCTTGGACTCGGCCGGAGGAGTCGGGATAAGTGATTCGGCCTGCAGACGGATAGCATTACCGAGCTCCCCTTCCGGTATATGATCGAAGTCGGTCACCGTCGTGAACACACGGCTGCTCGGCAGTCCGACGGCAACATTTCGCGTCGACAGACGGGCTTCAGACACGAGGTTTGCCAGTGTTTGTGCGAGCTTCTGTTGGTCTGCTTTGCTATCGCTCTGCGATAGCTTCGGGTCGATAGGCACATAGGCATACTTGACCAGGCTACGCGTCGTACCAGATCCGCGCAGCTCTACGATTCGCAGGCCGGTGGTACCTATATCGAGGCCGAAGAATGATGATACCCCACTCAATATGCTCATAGTTACTCCGATTATAGCACGAGGATTATGGATAACCGCAAGTGTTTTTCATTTTTTCATATCAGTATACTTTTCAATACCCCATCACAGCACCGGCGGCAAGCTGACGTAGTAGTCGTAAGGAGAGGTAGAGCTGCCAGATGTGCTTCCGGTCGGGGCAAGCCAGAGTTCGGGGCTGTAGATGAACTCTTCGGCGGGGGCAAATGTGGTATTAAAGTCGCCAAAGGTGCGGTTTAGGGTAAATGTCTTGGCACTGACCGCGCCGTAGATCTTGAGCTGGGTTCGGCACTGGTCATAGATAGCGTTGTCAGCGACTTGAGCGCCGCCGCTCGCGCAGCTGATGAACGTACCGCTTGGAGCATAGAAAGCGCCGTGGATTTTAGTGACATTGTTATTCACGAGGATGTTACCATTCGGGACGATGACGGTCAGACTGGGGATCTCAGCCAGGGAGTTGTAGGTAGCGTACTTAATGTCGCCATTGATAGTGACATTGCCGCTCGTGGCGACAATGGTGATGTGTTGGCCAGAGCCAACGGTACCGGAGAGGTTGTGACCGCCACCCAAGCAATAGGTACCCGAGGGGCTAGCAGGTGAAAGGACAATATCTGTTCCAGGATTATAGTTACACGCACCTGGAGACGGAGCACTACTTGGGCTGAATGTATAGCCACCGCCGTAGATATGACTACCTAGGTTTTTGGTGGTATTAGCGAAGGCTAGGCTAGTGCCGTCTCCGACCCAACCAAACCCGCGGCCAGTGACGAAGTTTTTGATGCCGCTGGTGCTTCCGGCGAGGGCTGCCATCGTAGAACCGGCGCCGGTGTATGAACCACTGTCCTGATTCCAGGAGCGGATTGTACCGGTCGCAGCGATGTCTCCGCCGGTGACAGAGAAGTATGGGCGGGCGACGACGGTAAAGGTCGCCTGGCATGAACCGGAAGGAAGGCGCACCCCGCTCGTATCTGTCGCCTGCGCCGTGACAGTGTACAACCCCATCGACGTCAGACTAGGTACATTGAAGTCGGATGCATATGACGGGGGACCAGTCCCTGCCGCATGGGTTTGGTCGAAACTATAGCCACCTGGACCGGTAATGTTTAGGTGCAGAGATATGACGCCGGCAGGCGGACCGGGCGCCGGTCCGGTGGCGGCAAATCTGATATTAAGGGCCTGGGAAACGCTCAGCTCCGTGCCAGGAGTAAACGTGAAGGAGCTAGAGTTACAAACGAGCGGTTGGGGGGGAGTGACCGTAACACATGCGTCGGCGGTGGAAGCATATCCTCCTCCATTCGATATTGGCCCGTAAACGAGCTGCTGGCAATACCTGTCCCCTCCATTTGCGGTTACAGGGATGGTGAACCATATGGGCCCGTTATTACATGTTTTCTTATCATCCGCATCGAGTCCATCGTTATCGCTACATGCAGTTACGAGACCTAAGTTTGTAACTCCCGGGCCCGTTGATGAATGCCACCAAACCCAAGCTGAGAGGCCATCACCCATATCATCCGGACCTTTATTTTTTACGGTATGCGTGAAGGCCACCGTATCACCGCGCCCAGCAGTAGCTGTATTAACCGCACTAGTACCCTTCAACTCCCATTGCGTTGTTATTGGGATGGGTCCAGCAACCATATTGCCGCAGGCGCTCTCAATCTCGGCGAGCAGCTTGCCATTTTGACGAACATAGATAACGTCACGCCCCACTTTAGGGTGTGCGGCATAGAAGGTATTGCGCTTAGCCGGATCATAGTATGACGTCCTGCCAACAGAGCCATCATACCCACGGGTAACGCTCACATTGTTTTGATTCATCAGATTTTCCCAGGCAGCAACATCAGCAGCACTCGGCCAGGAGTGATCAGTATTACTGCGCAGCTCTTGTATGATGAAAGCCGCCCCGACGCGGTCCTGAGTGCTGCTCTTCTTGTCAAATCTGTTTTCTATGAACTTTATGAATTGCGGCTTGGTATCGCCATTATTTTTATCATTCACGCAATTTGGCACCTTTATCGAGCCAGCACAGGTCGGTATAGCCCACCCATTGCCATTACCATCACGACCCATCAGCACGTCATTGGTCCCGTACGCACCGTAACGACCAGCGACGGAACACTTCCCCCCAGCAAGTACCGGTCCGCCATTACCTTTGAAAAAACAATTGCCTGTTGCTGCAGCGGCTCGCTGCGCCGGTACGAGTGGCAACGCGACAGTAACTGCCACGATAAGGCTCAGGGCGACTTTACTCAGTCTATGCCTCATAAGTTGCTCCCGGCCTCCGCCGCAAGATTCTTATAGTACTGCACCTCCTGCTGCCTGCCTGCTGAACTGCTGAGATCTGCGGCCTTTGTATATGCCGCTACCGCTACTTTCCACTGCTCTGACTGTTTTGCAGCGAAACCGATGAGACCATATGCCTCCACACTCTCGCTATAGCCATTGGCTGCCTTTGCATGGGCAATGGCGCCTGCGTAGTCGCCACTATTTGCCTTAGCCTCGGCAATCCCCAGCTCTATATTGGCTCTCTGTTTGTCATCCTTTGCGTTCTTCAGTGAACGCTGCAGGCTTTTTTCAGCCTCTGAGAAGTTACCATTGAGCACGTCAGTGTGTGCGTTCGTTACCGTTTCGTCCACCGTCACCTGCTTGCGATTATGCGTGTGGAAAAAGAATGCTGTACCTCCCAGTGCCAACGCCAAGAGAGCAGTGCCAACAATGGCATATACCTTCACCGGGACATGCAAAAATGAATGGTGATGCTTGAATGGAGCAGACACTTGGATTGCATCTACGTCTGGTTGTGACGACGATGCTGTATCGACCGGAGCCTGGCGTTGCTGCTCATGTTTATTAGCCATAGAATGATGATAACAAGAACAACATTAAAAATGTAGAGCAAAATTATATCCATACATTATCTGGGTTAGTATTTTGGTGCCTTTTCAGTGGCCCATCACAGTACCGGCCCGCGGCAGACTGACGTAGTAGTCATAGGTAGGTAGTAGGTAGCACACAGAGGACTGTCCTCTAACAGATATGGATATTGTGAATTTGCTTGTGGGCCGTACACTAGGCGATTTGTTCGACCCCTATTATAATTAGGATATATGAGTCTATCTATAGGTACGCACAGGACGTAACCATACCGTTTGAAATCTCCTTCCCAATACGACCACTTGATACAAGAAACTTTGGCTACACACCAAAGTACATAAAAGAGCTACAAGAAACCGTCGGCGGTGAATGGTAAATCAGATTTGGGCAATGAGCAGATCTGGCACTCTCTTAAAGTCCGAGTCAAGCGTTACAAGCAAACAATCAAACTCCAACGCCAGAGCCGCAATCCACATATCATTTGTATTGATTGGCGTACCAGCTTGTTTGAGCCGTTGAAATATTGCAGCGAACAGTTTTGTGGTTTTATCGGAAATCGTAACCGTGCTAACACTTGGGCTGTCTAGGAGTTTTTGTAACAAGGCTTCATTTTCCTCTTTCTTGGTTCCCAGCGCAAATCCAGCTCGCAGTTCACCAATAGTAATGAGAGGCACGAGCATGTCATGGTCAGGACGAAAATAAGCTTTCAGGCGTCCGTCACCACGATTAAAGCTCGAGTAAGCACTTGTATCTAAAAGTAGTCTTGCGTTTTTCATCGCCAAAGCTTTTCGTCAATTTGTGACAAGTCTTTGATGGCCTCATCGAACGAATCGTCAAGGGTGTTTGCCCCAAAAAGCCAATCGAAGTTGTTATCAGTTGGTACTTTTGTAGTGCCAAAAGTCTGTAACGATAGTAAATCCACTACCGTCTGATTAAATGATTTACCGCTCTGTTTAGAACGCTTTTTAATAACCCTGTCGACTGCAGGTGGAACATTTCTAATCGTGTATTGAATCTTGTTCATGTATACATTGTATGCTATGTATACTAATCTGTCAATAAGACGTGTCGTGATACTATTAACAGATGGAAACTAGTGAGGTATGGTCATGTCACTTTCTATAGG